>NZ_MJEH01000037.1 GCF_001742425.1 Bacillus solimangrovi | reverse complement strand
CGTAAATGGCATATTCGGATTAGTGTAGCAATTACAATAAATACCCCAGTAATAAATCCTGCTTCAACCTTAGGTAATGCAAAGTTCGAAACTAGATAAGATGGTAATAACACTGTAAATGTGACAAATACGCCAAACGTTAAGAAATAAAATAACGATAATGTTGAAATGTTACGGTTTTTTTGTAGAAATTTTACTGGATTCACTAATTTCTCTTCAGTCGTTCGTTCTTGTTTATCACCGAATATGACATTCAACGCAACCATAACAATAATTAACACTAAATATGCTTGAACCGTTAACCTCCAACCAAATTCATTTGCGAACACTGGAGCAAGAAATGATGTAAAAGCTGTTCCGATATTGCCTAATCCGAATATGCCATTTACGAGACCATGCTGTTCTCTATTAAAATATTTAGGTAATGACGTAACACCGATTGAAAACGTTGCGCCACTAATCCCTAATAATAATCCTAATATGATTAATGAAATAAACTGTGTCGAAATACTAATCAAAAATACTGGGACGACCAATACGACGAAATTAACGATAAATAACTTACTCGCTCCATATTTACTCGTAAGATATCCGATTGGGATTCTTAATAATGAACCTGAGATTACTGGTGCTGCTGTCACCCATGCTATTTGAGTTGCTGATAAGTGTATGTCTTGTGAAATAAATGGCATTAATGATGATAAAATCACCCAAACCATGAAACTAGCAACTAAACTTATCGTTTGTAACGATAACTGGATGATGGGTCTTCTATTAAATGTAGTGGCTGTCATACAATTACCTTCCTTCATTTACTTATTTAACAATTCTTAAGTTGCTATTAGTAAATGGTGTTTTATTTTTTTACTTGTTCATACATAGCTTGTAATGGTTTTCCCTTCATGCCAACTCTACTCGTACTACCTACTTCAATAACGAGAAGACTCGGAATAAAATGCTTATTCATGATAGAAGAAACTTTATACAAACTATGTAGAAGTTTACACGTCAATTGAACCGAACCTCCCTCTTCATATTATGTAAAATCAACTTTACATCATCATTATAGTGATAATGATAATAACAATCAGTGACTTGCATCACACTCTATCCAATTTTCCAGTTAAATATTATCTATAGATTCAAAAATTGATCTACCATTTTTTCATGATTAAACATTTTAAAATGAGAAACTACGTCATTCAGTGGTGTTCCTTACTAGGTTCTCTTCTTCGTATAATAGTGCTGAATGTTTTAAATGAAACCTTTTTAATACAGTACTTTACAATGAAATCTATTTCACTTTGTTATATGAACTCTATTAATTAAAATGTCTATTTTTTACATTTATAGTTATTCGTACAAGCACGACCTTGTCTTCCTTCATAGTATGTAGTAATTCCATATGAAATGGAGGTGAAATTATGGGACCACTTGAAGTCTTATGTGTTGGTCAATTGTTTTGTGGAGATGGTATATTCTATTTCGCTAGGGTTGCCCGAGGAGAAGCAGTAGCAGATATTATAATTGGTGAAGACACTTTTAATATCTTAAATATGATCTTAGGTGTACCTTTGTGTGAGGACTAATTATTAATCATTTTTTATAATGGAGCTCCATATATAATTAATAAAAGAGGATGAGAGCAAGACACCATCCTCTTCATTTTTCGAAAGCTTTTTATCTTAATATTGCAGTTACGCCACCATCGAGTGGCAATATTACACCTGTTACCCATGATGCACGTTCACTAGCTAATTAAACGATCTCTTCAACTACATCTTCTGGTTGACCATTATGTCGTTTCCTTTATATTTTTTACATAATAAAAAAACCTGCATATCAATACAGGAATTTCATTCAAACATAAAAATAAATAATTGACCTCCTCAACAAATAAGCTTGCATTATTTGAATCTACAACATACCGAATATTTATTATAGTCTAATAAAGCACTCATATACGATTAATTCCCACAATCCACTTCAGTACCTGACGATGTTTCGCATATGTTTCCTTGGAAGAAATTATTCTCGTCATCTCGAATATCGAAAAGGCCATTAAGAAGTGCCGTATTGGAGAGTACACGGTTACTGGTGGAATTAACATCTAATAAAATTCCGTTAGCTCTGTTACTTATAATTGTATTTTTTTGAACAGTATTATCGATACTTTCATCAAAGTTTATTCCATTTGTAATATTGTTACGAATCGTATTACCAACAATCTGATTTTGTTGTGCTAAAGTTTTAATCATCGTATCCTCATCAACTCTCGGAGTTAGAGAAATTCCTACTCCGTTCTTGTTAATTTTGTTATTTTTGACCGTATTACCTACGCCACCTTCAAGTTTTACTCCTTCACCAACGTTACGAATGATATTATTTTCAATAACAGTATTTCTTTGGGTAAAAGCGGAATTATTATTTCGAATAAAAATACCACGCCCATTTTCGTTAACAATGTTTCGTTTGAACGTATTGTTCTCGGTTTCATCTCCTACGCGAATTCCATCTCGAATATTACCGACTATTTTGTTTCTCATTACGAGATTGTCAGTGGCATCGTCATCTACAAGAATTCCATCCTCAATATTATTCAATAACCGGTTTCCTATTACAATATTATTGGCAGCGCCGTTATCTAATATCAGGCCTGTTTCTACATTTCCGATCGCCACATTCCCAATGACAATATTAAAATCTTCCTCTATCTTAATGGCATCATCCTTATTATTTTTGAGTTTATTACCAATTAGAATGTTTTGACTCCCATCAACGTCAAAGGTGTCAGAACCTACGTTATCATTTAACACATTTCCAATAAAAATTTGTTTTTCTTCCGCATCGATCCCAAAGTCATTTCGAAAAGTCTGATTGCCGATGATCCAACTATTCGGAGAAGCAATTAAAATTCCATCAATCAAATTATCATTGCTTACATTCCCAACTAAAAGATCCTGTTGACTTGCATCAATAAAAACTCCGAACCCATTGTTCATGTTTGTTTCATTGTTAAATAACGTATTCCTAGTTGACTCTAATGAAAGAAATCCATCTCCCTCATTGTCAATCAATCTATTCCTAACAAACATATTGTTATCCGAAGAGCTTTCAACTGAAATACCGCTACCATTAAAGCCCATGTATTGTTGAATCGTTAAACCGCTAACTTTTATCTTTGAAGAATTGATGAGTGTTATTCCGTTACTTCCTAGGGGTAAGTTAGAACCATCTAGGACTGGTTTTCCAACACCAATAATTGTGATTTCGGTTTTATTTTCTATTTCTACAGCTTCTTCATAAGGGCTTAAGGAATCCGTGACGAGAATAATGTCTCCAGAGTCAGCCACCGTGACTGCCGACTGAATCGTTGAAAACTGTGAACCTTCACCAACAATAAGAACTTTCTGTTGAAAAAAAAGTATACCAATTAAAAGAACAAAGCTGATTATGCTGGCTGATAATATCAAAATTAGCCATATCTTATTGGTTGAAACTTGCATCTCAATTCACGTTCACCACCTATCTTTAAATAAAGAGAGGAGAAAAAATTCTCCTCTCTTTATTAAACATTAATGAAAGATCACCAAATCTTACTATGCTTACACGTACATTTTTTCACTAATAACCAAATCATAAACAAAACGATTAGAACTAAAAAGCTACTAATAATTAGCACAACGACAGCTGATATACTCCATAATAATCCAGCTAAAACCAACGCGGTTGCTATCAAAATAAATAACCCTAGTGAAAAGAAACCTAATGCAATACCAGCTCCTGTGCATGAACAACAGTCTTTTGTTTTGTCAATATTCATTTTTTTCTCCTCCCTTATAGTTTTCTCGTATACATCATAAGGTTGTGCAACCAAATTGTTTTAGCCACTAATACTAGCTTAGAATAAAAAAGATAGGTAATTGTCTATGGGTAAAACAACTATCCTTATACAGCTATTGCAAAGGTGCATATACTCTAAGCTACAGAATCATTGTTATTTTAGAAAGGAAGGTCAATCGCTGGTCTTGTATTCGGTGTGCCTGTTGTTTCGAAGTACTCCACTACACATGTACTATCGAAACTTTCAAAACCTTCAATGTTACTCGGTGTTAACAAGATGGAGGTAACATGTTTATCCGTTAAGACAGCACTTCTATCAAATCCTGATAAAAAGTCAATACTCTGCTGTTTCCCACTAGGTAACATCGTTGCTGTAATGGTACAAGTACTTAAATCATTTGGTTGTTGAGGTATCAAAAAAGCACTATCTCGAATCCGAAAAACAAATTGAACAGGCTGTCGCTGTTTTGATTTGAAAACTTCAAAAGAAGAATCCCCTGTTTCAAATGCGTATTTCTCTTCTGGATACGTTACAGCATTAGGTTCCTGCATCGGAAACAGAAGGAGAAGCAAAATGCCTCCAGCTATGAAAAATATGAACAAAAAGAAAAATAAAATATATTTAAAGCTATGGTGAAAACTACTCATATTACTCACCTCCATTTCTATACGCCTGAAAGATTTTTGCACAACTCAATTCTGTTTCATCGAGTGTTTTGTTCAAGCGAATGACGATACAGTATATGAAAGTTTGACGATTTTGTTAATGCGACTTCCAAAATACCCCTTTCAACGTATACATACGAAGGTTAAAATGACTGTTAATAAAGCAATTCCAATTCGTATAAATACTCTGTTCCAATCCGCAATTAATCACGAATACAAAAAAACAAAGAGAACTCCATATTTTGAAGTTCCCTTTGTTATAATTCAAAACTTATTAAAATCATTGACGTTAACATATTTGATAGTTTTAGTTTTATGAATTTGCCGAAACCTAAATTAACGATCTTTAAATCTCATTTAAATCTCCTTTAAGAATAGAGTACATGTACAGATCATCAAACTTTCCACACGTATATTCATAGTGTCTAAGCAAGCCTTCCTTTTGGAATTTTTGCCTCTCTAATAATTTTTGTGATGGAAGATTTGTAGGTTCGACGAGTGCCTCAATTCGCTCTAACTCATAATGAAGAAATCCATACTTTACAACAGCTTCTAACGCTTCACTCGCAATTCCTTTTCCCCAGCAATCTTTGCTTAACTCAAAACCAACTTCCGCTCGATGATGTTTCGGTTTCATATTAAGAAAACCACAGCTTCCGATAACTTGTTCTTCTTCTCTTAACGTAATCCCCCATCGAATGCCAGACCCTTCTTCTCTAATTGACTTGTACCAGTTAATTTCATCATACACGTCCGCTACCGATTGGAACGGTGCTAATCCAATATGCTTCACAACGTCCTGATCAGAAAAATAGTCCAACATACCCTCTGCATCTTCTATTGTTACTTCTCTTAATATTAATCGTTCTGTTTCAATGATTGGAAATTCTAGACCCAATGATACTACCACTTTTAGTAACACATCCTTCTAGTAAACATTTTTATATAAGAATAGCTCATTCATGCAAATGGATTTATTCATTAAATTACTTAATTCTACCAAACTATTTTCGAAACAGTATCGAAACAGCTATTGACGAGCATCCAATTACAATCGCTAATGGAACTGTCCGAGCAATAAGATGTTCTGCAAAATAATTTGATTGAAAGAAAACGATTATACTAACCGATGACACAACGAGAATCATAAGTACAATCCACTTTACCGACTGTTCTAACACTTTTGCTACTTGTTCTACTATTCTTGGTATTTGTTCTCTCATTTTTATAACCTACTTAGAGTATAGTAAATGAAAATGTGATCCAAAATAAATTTACCTCCATTTTTTGAGTGACATAAAACTACATCAATTCTCCAACACCCCATCTCCCAAAATCACATTTAACATTATTATACATTTATTCTTTTGAATTCTCAAAATACAGAAAATTGATGAAGATACTATATAATTGACACGGTATGATCCCCTTTTTATCAACGTTTCGTTCTAAGTCAGAATTCCCAACTCTCAAACCTTTACCGAAACTTCCTTACGTTTCGGGCTATAGCTCATGCCTACAAATACTAACAAAATGCCGAGCAGTTGATACAAATCAGGACGATAATCTAAGATCGCTACATCTAATAGAATTGCAACGATTGGATCGAGGAAGACTAGTGTTGCAATCGTTTGAGCCTTCAAATCTCGTAAACTACTAAAAAACAAATAAAATACTAAACCTGTATGTATAATGCCTGTCACAATGATGTATATCCAATTTTCCATCGTTAAGTTCGTGAAGTTAACCCAGTCGATGACTGGCAATAGTAATACTACCCCAAGACTCGTTTGAATGACTGTCGTTAGTAATGGACTAAGTGTCTGAATGCCCTTTCCAGTTAAGGATGTGATTGCATAGAAAAATGCTGCTCCAAATGCCCACAATACGCCTGTTGATAAAAAGTCCGCAACTGATGCATATTGATGGATGCCTCCAACTAACAACGTTCCGATAAAACAAACTACAAAAAAGCTTAATCCGAGTAACGTTACTTTCTCTTTATACAAAACCGAACCGATAAGCAACACGAGAACAGGTGCTAAGTGATAAATTGATACCGCAACCGTAATTGGCATGAACTCAAATGAATGAAAGAAAAAGAGCCAGTTTATAATTAAAAAGACACCACATAAGATTGCTAACAAATACTCCTTCTTAGGAACGGTCACTTTATTTGATTGATCTACTTTAAACGTTTGGAAACACCAAATGATTCCTAATACAATACTCGCACTTAAACATCGAATAAATACTAATTCGATTGATGGAAGGTCTGTTTTCACTGAAAAAAGACCAATTGAGCCAAAAATGACCATTGAGGTCGCAAATTTCAATTTTGCATTCATATGAATCCCCTTTAGTGATTATTTCTATAACTACTTAAAAAATTTCTAAAAAAACCCCTCTTTGCCTTACTTAATTTATAGCATCACTCGGTCGCTTACTAATAAAAATAAACCACCTTACAAGCAGCTGTCCGAAAACATAAAATAACGAAATAAACAAAATGGCTCCATCTCTTCCGAACGGCTTAAAAAACCAACTATCATCGAGAAATACAAACCCTAAAATCAAAGAAAGTATGGTCATTATCATGTTAACTCCTAAAATCAATCGTAAATTAATTTTTCTTATTAGTACTCCATTCACGACTATAAGTAGCAGAAATAAAGGAAACAAGAGATGAGCATCTTTGCGCAAAAGATAACTATTATATTCGTAAAAACAAAATAAGAATGGAACCGGTAATGTGAACATTATGAATTGAAAAACTCTCATACACACACCTCACTCACTTAATAATCTTTGATTACCTTGTATTCTCGTCTATTTGACGTTTACTCTTCACCTTCATCTTCTATGTCGTTAAATCAACGTACTGCGACACAAAAACTATGTATCCATACTCCCGAAGTAAAGGAGCATGGTCGTTCATGTACACAATCCATCTGGTAAACTATTTTCACATTTGTTGCCGTCATAGGTGTTTGTTCCAATTCCACCTTCTGCTTCAATATCAACTACAATATTATTTTTTGCTTTGTTAAAACGAATAACATTTTCCAACGAACCATCTTCGACTAAGATACCCGCAGTTGTGTCATCAATTCCGTTATTACGTACGATGTTAGAGTCAATGACATTTTGTATAGATACAAAATCATCCTCTACAAGTAATGTAATTCCATTTCCTTCGTTGTTGCATATGAAATTATCGATAATATTGTTATTACTACTTTCAGGACTCAACTCAATTCCATTACCCTTATTTTTAATTGATTTATTACCAAATAACGTATTAAAAATATTCACACCGATTTCAAAACCAATAGTTGCATTCTTTTCACCAGTATTATTTATCACTTTGTTAAAATCACCAGTAATCTCAAAACCCTGATCCCCATTTTGACTACTGTTGCAATTAATAATACAATGATGCTCTGTATCTAAGTCGAATCCTTCAGTACCATTAAATGAAGCTATACAATTAATGATTAAATTATTTTCTCCATCAATTTCAAAGCCTTCATCAC
Source organism: Bacillus solimangrovi (assembly GCF_001742425.1). Lineage (GTDB taxonomy): Bacteria > Bacillota > Bacilli > Bacillales > Bacillaceae_N > Bacillus_AV > Bacillus_AV solimangrovi. Next base: position 18,151 of record NZ_MJEH01000037.1, on the reverse strand, counting down.
TATTAAACTTTGACTCAATATTAACCAAGATATTGTTATTAGAATTCACCTCAACACCGTCACTGTCGAATTCTTCTTTAAAACCTTGAACTGTAAATCCCTTCAATATTGTTTGATCCGCACTTACAACAATACCATCATCTCCTCCCATAGCAGGTGCTCCAGCTATAATCGTCTTACCAATCCCACACCCAAATACCTTCAATCGTTCTTTATTTACATTAAACCCATCAAACGTACCAGCAAGTATTTGAATACTATCACCAGCAACAGCTGCATCGATTGCTGCTTGCACATTAGCAAACTCAGTCGGAACAACATGTATCGTCATTGTCCACACACCTTTCTAAAATTCAGAATTACTATATTTTATGAGAGGTGGACTGCCTTTGCTTGTACTCTGCTTGAGAATGTACCTTTGACTAAGAGTGTCGAAGTAACGACGTAATGCGACACAAATACTTCATTACTATCTTATGTAACACACTCCCAAAGTAGGGAGAATGTTCGATCATGTACATAAATTATCAGGGAAACTATTTTCACAAATATTACCGTCGAAAGTGTTATCGTTAACGTCACCCTCTACGTCAATATCAAATGGTTCATTGAGTTTTAACTTGTTGAAACGAATTGAGCTATCGATTACCCCATCTTGAACGAAGATTCCAGAACTAGAACCTACATTTGCTGGCCCATTGTTTCGAATAATGTTCGAATCGATAACATTTCCTATAGTTGCACCACCATTTGCCTCCATTTCTATTCCGCTTTCTATATTGTTACACACCATGTTTGCAATAATATTATTGTTATTTGCTTCGTCATCTACCTCAATACCATCACCCATATTTTTTATCGATACGTTTCCGAATAATGTATTAAAACTAGCATTATCATCAAGATCGAAACCATCTTCAAAGTTTTCCTTAGCGAGATTGTTTATCAACTTGTTATAATTGGCTTCAATTTCAATACCCTCTCCCTCTCTAGCTCCATTTTGAATACTTTTACAATTAATTACACAGTTATGATCATTTTCTAAATCAAAGCCTTCACTAAGATTAGAGGAAGCCAAACAATTAATGATTAAGTTATTCTCACCATCAATTTCAAAACCATCTGAAAAATTAGACTTCGACTCAAGCTCTACCAAAATATTGTTATTTGTATTCACATCTATACCATCACTATCTGTACCTTGAAATCCTTGAATCGTAAAACCTTTCAATATCGTTCTACTAGCATCCACGTTAATACCATCGGTACTGCCAAATGCTGAGTTTCCAGCTATTATCGTCTTTCCAATCCCACAACCGAATATCTTCAATCTTTCCTTCGTAACATTAAACCCATCGAATGTACCAGCTAAGATTTGAATACTATCTCCTTCAACGGCAGCATCTATTGCTGCTTGTACAGTAGCAAACTCAGTCGGAACAACATGTATCGTCATTGTTAACTCACCTTTCTTAAAATTTATAGTTACTATATTCTATGAAAGGTGGACTGCCTTTGCTTGTACTCTACTTGAGGTTGTATCTTTGACTATGAATTTTTATTAAACAATTTCTCCGTACTGTGACACAATACTATGTAACTATGCTCCCGAAGTAGAGAGCATGATCGGTTACGTACACAATCCACCTGGAGAACTACTTTCACATTTATTTTCATCGTAAATATTTGTTCCAACTCCACCTTCCGCCTCGATATCTATTTCAATGTTGTTTTTAACTTTATTAAATCGGATAACGTTATCCATTGATCCACTTTCGACAAGAATACCCGCAGTTGTAACATCATTACCGTTACGACGGACGATGTTGGAATCGATGACGTTCTCATCCTCGGAAGCATCTATTCTAATTCCATTTGATACATTATTGCATGAAATATTCCCTATAATATTATTGCTATTGTTAAATACAGAAATTCCATCTCGCCCATTTCTTATAGATTTATTTTGAAAAAGGGTATTGAATGGGTCACTTACATCAAACCCATCATTGGTGTTGTCAATCGCAATATTCTTCAAAAATGTATGACTTTCATCTGTTATTTCAAAACCATTATTTTTATTATTAGAACTAGTACAATGGATAATACAGTTGTGAGCTGTATTCGTAAAAATATCGAACCCATCATCATCATTAAATAAAGTCACACAATTAATGATTAAATTATTGTTGCCACGTAGTTCAAAACCATCACCATTGAATTTAACCTCTATCTCTTTTAACACATTATTATTTGAAGTTATTTCAATTCCTTCACCGTCCCCTTCACTAAACCCCTGAACCGTTAATCCCTTCAATATTGTTTGATTCGAACTCACATCGATTCCATTGTCACTTAGGGGTGATGAATTTCCAGCAATTATTGTCTTCCCAATTCCACACCCAAAGATCTTCAATCGTTCCTTATCTACGTTAAACCCATCAAACGTTCCAGCTAAAATTTGAATGCTATCACCCGCACTTGAAGCATCGATCGCATCCTGAACAGTCATAAATTCGGTAGGAACAACACGTATCGTCATTTTCTACACACCTTTCTTAAAATTCAAAGTTACTATAATTTATGAAAGGCGGACTTCCTTTGCTTGTACGCTATTTGAGAATGTATCTTTGACTTAGAATTTTAACTCACAGTATCAACGTATTGTGACACAAGTACTTTTCCTTTAAACTATGTATCACACTCCTAAAAAAGGAGTATGTTCGATCACGTACTCTATCCATCAGGAGAACTATTTTAAATTGTTGCCGTCATATCTATTAGTTTCGACTTCACCTTGAACTTCAATGTGAAATTGGTAGTTTCTTTATCACGTACATAACCCAGGAGGTGAACTACTCTCACATTTGTTTCCATCGAAGGTGTTAACGTTAATAGCGTTACCTTCCGCCTCAATATCATCTGGCATATTAAGCTTTAATTTATTGAAACGAATCGTATTATCCACAGCAAATATATCAGCAACTAAAATCCCAGACCCCGCTCCACTCGTACCATTGTTACGTACAATGTTTGAATCGAATACACTGAAAAAAGCACCTACGAAAATACCACTTTGTCCATTATTACATACTAAATTGGAAATAATATTACAATTCGGACTAGATACGTCATTAATACCATCAAGAACATTCTTAAGAAATTTGTTACCGAAAAGGATCGCCATACTATCACCATCAGTACTAAGTTCGAAGCCATCACTAACATTTTCTTTTGCTAAATTAAATAGAAACTTATTATTTAGACCTCTGATATCAAAGCCATCGTCTTTGTTTTGAATACTATTACAGCTAGTCATACAGTTATGATCTCCTAGATTACCAGTACTGATTCCATCAGCTTCATTATTAGATCCAGTACAGTGAGTGATAAAATTACTTTCTCCTTCTATTTCCAATCCGTTACTACCATTAAAATTCGATTCAAGCTCCTTCAGTACATTGAAATTTGCATTCAGCATTACACCAAAACCAGTAAATCCTTGTACGGTAAACCCTTGCAACGTTGTTTGGTTTGCATTCACAACGACGCCATCATTTCCTAATCCTGGATTACCAGCTATAATCGTCTTGCCAACCCCACAACCAAAGATCTTCAATCGTTCCTTATCTACATTAAAGCCATCAAAGGTACCAGCAAGTATTTGAATGCTATCACCAGCCATTGTTCCCACATCATCAATTGCTTCTTGCACCGTTGCAAACTCGGTTGGCACAACATGTATCGCCATTTCCAAACCCCTTCCTTAATTTCAGATTTACTTCATCATATGAAAGGGGGACTTGTGTTGCTTGTACTTCAAAAGGAAATGTATGTTTAGCTATGGTAATATCATACTATCCGTCTACTGTTCAACAACTACTTTTCAAGGACTTATTTCTCAGCCTTTTTCCCAGTCATAACATGAATCAAATCTTCTCTTGCCTTCCATAATAAATCAAGCTTTTCGGGTCCGAATGCATTTGTTACTTCCTCAACCATGATGTCATGTCGGATGTATTCAGTTGCAATTAGAACGAGCGCAGGATCTGTTGATTTTATTGCCCATTCAGAGCCACTATCACTAAATTTTGCAATGAGCGCTTCTTCTTCGTCTCGAATGAGAATGGTCAAATAACCACCCATTCGTTTACTCACAATATCAGGAGACATGTAATTATGATGATATGTATGTCCTAATGTGAGATCATCTGCTCCAAATAGTACTGTAAAGATTGGGATAGTGTCTTCCTTTTCACGAATGAAAGGTTCAATCTCTTTCACAATTGGCGACCAAATGGATAACCACAATTCGTTGTTTGCAGTTTGAATCATCGTACGCATCTCTTGAATAATATGCTCGTGTTGTTTAATTCTCGTTACAACATCAATTTTTTGATCACTTTCTAACATAGGCAATGCCTCATCAAGTAATTCCAACGACTGGTTCATCTCTTCCTTAAGACGTGAAATCAGTTGCTTCGGCGATACTGGTTTATACAAAATCGGATCAGATGGTATCGTTTGTATTGCCCCTTTATCAAGTAATTTCCCTAACACTTCATAAATCATTGAACGTGGGACACTAGATCGCTTACTTAATTCATATCCCGTAATGGCTGGTGCTTTCAACAACCCAATATATGCTTTGCATTCATATTTTGAAAAGCCATGTTTTTGTAACTCTAACATTACCTTTTCCTCCATACGCACACACCCTTTATTAGTTAGTTTTATAACGACTATAAATGAAACAAAAAAAATAATCCAGTCATTTTATACATTATTTAGAATTTTCTTTTTTAAAGTTGCTGTTTCATGCAATTTATCAATCACGAACCACAAATGGATAAACAATAAACTAAAAAACGCCTGTTCTCATAATAAATGAACAGGCGGGAGAGATATATTACTCAAAAGGGAATGAAGAAGTTATTTATATGTTTCCCAAAAAATTTAATTTTTAAACCGAATTCATAATTACTTTATCGAATAATGAATTATTCATTAACAAATACTTTTCTTATCGGTTACTTTCAGTTACAATAAGAACAAACGTTCTAATCAGAAGGGAGCTATTATGATGGAAGGTGTCGGATCGTTCAAATACAATACAATCGAATTACCAACACATATTGCCCCATTAAAAGATATTTTGCGAAAAAAAAGAACAACATCGAAACCAAATCTTGACGAGCAGGAGATGCAAGAAATCATTGATACGATCCAACAAGCTATACATAAGCAAGCATTTGTACATCTTACTTATTTTGAAAACAATCAATATCGACTATTAATTGGGAAAATTAATGAGCTTTCTTTGTCATCAAGAACATTAACAGTTAATGATGCTTTTTCAGTCAGAACTACTTTATCCCTCGCTAATATTATCTACGTAACTTTCGCATAACTCTGTGCTCCATTTTGCAAGCTAATAAGGAACAACCTTAACAAGTCTTGCAAAAAAGGAGGACAATAAATGACTCAATCAAAACGTCAAAAAGCTCGTCAATTCCGCAAACGAAAAGATGCCCAAAACCCGCATGGAAAGGTTAAATCATTCAAAGAACTTGAGAACGAAGCACGGGAATAAACCACTTTCGCTTCCATACTTTATCAATAACATGAATGACACGATTCTCGTTATGTTAGGCGCTTTCCACCTACTCATTAGTTAGAGTAGGTGGAAAGCGTCATTATTCTTTAATTTGAATATCTTGTTTTAATACAAATTTCGCAAATTTGCACTTTTTTTCTTCTCCAATTGATTAATTTCCTCTATACGAATTAGTTCATTTCGTTCACTGAAATTAGCGTTCAATAACGTGAAAAGTCATAATTCCTTACCTATGATGAATGTACCGCGGAATATGTTGAAGGTGTGCACCTTATGGAAGGATATGAAATGCAGTCTTTTGAAATCTTGTTAAAACAGTATGAACCGTTGTTGAGAACTCAAATGAAGAAGCTCAACCTATGTAAAGACTACGACTTCTATTATCAATGTGGATGCATCGCTCTTTGGCAAGCATACTCTCGTTACGATCCAACGAAAGGTCGCTTCTCTACTTATGCGTTCTCAACTGTACGTGGAATGCTACTGTCAGAATTAAGAACACAAATAAAATATGAACAACGGTTTAAATCGAGTGATGGGATAGCACAACATGCTATTCATTATGATGAATACGAAGCACTAATTCTCATCGACATCGAACAACTATGTGAAGAACTAACCGATAAACAAGCAACATGGCTAAAAAAAGTTGTTCTCGAAAAGAAAACCGTTCAACAAATTGCGATTGAAGCTCATACTACTTCTAAATGTGTACGATCTTGGCGAGAAGAAGCATTGAAGAAATTACGTAAGAAGGATGTACTCACACTTGAGTAATGAAAGAAATCGAACTGCATAGAAAAAACCACTCAATAAGGATGAGCGGCATCACAAGGATTTTCCATTAAAAAAGGGGGTAATTATGATTTACCCCCCTAAACAAAACTATAAACGTATAAAGTGAAACTTCTATCAGTGGAGGAGTTTCTTCATCTCCTATTTAAAAATAAGTTTTGAAGTAGCAGTGTTAGCGTCAGTTTCCACGTGATGAAATTACATGAATGAATGCTTTCCTTTTCCCTTAATAATGTGTTACATATATTAAAGTAAACATATTACTTCTTTACTGAAGGATTCCATTCCAAAATACTTTCCAAGTTTGCTCTAATCTTCTTTCATATTCTTCGTAAGAGAAATTGATTAAGTAAAACAAAGTTCCATCTAATATACACAAGAAGGATGTGACGATTGTTTGTTTATCAATAAAGTTCTCGGTTGTATCTTCATCTAGGATTTTATATAAAATCTCTTTAATTACATTTTCTGATTCAGAATACTTTTCATTTAGAAGCTCTTTGAATTTTTCTGGCGGAATCATTCCATACTTCTTTAAGAAAAGACCGAAATCTGTTTTATAGAAGTATTTATTTAATTCCACTAACAAATCATAAAACTTTTCCTTTGTTGGTAAAGAATTCAAATGTGGTACTCGACTTTTAATAAACTCTATATAATCAGCCATGACATACTCTGCTACCTTTTCAAACAAATCTTCTTTACTAGAATAGTGAGCATAGATTGAAGGAGCCTTTATCTCTACATTTGATGCTATATCATTAAGAGATGTTTCTTCATATCCTTTAGTTGAAAACAATAATAACGCACTGTTTAATATTTTTTGTTTCGTCTTCTCTCCCTTATTCACCTTTCCTCCCCCTCACAATAATGTATAGATACATATTATGATACTAATTTAAGGCCAACAATGCTAATAATTATTCCAGCAACTAATACTAACTTTTTAACATCTTTAGACTCTTTAAAAAGAATCATTCCCATCAACACGCTTCCCGCAGCACCGATTCCTGTCCAAATACCGTAGCCAACACTAATAGGAATTTCTTCGAGAGATAATGATAGAAGGAAAAAACTCAACCCTAAGTTTAAAGCAAACCCGATCGTATATTTGACCTTTGTAAAACCCTCTGAGAGTTTAAGCAACATAACTCCTACTATTTCAAATAATCCAGCAGTAATAAGAAACACCCAACTCATATTATCTCCCCTCCTCTGTCTGATTTTCAGTAGATACTAATTTCAAACCAACGATGCAACTGATTAATACTAAGAGCAATACCACTTTAGTTATGCTAAATGGGTCTCCCATAAACATCATTCCAACAAAAGCTGTTCCGAATGCTCCGATTCCAGCAAATATAGCATAAGCTGTAGATACTGGAAGAAATTTTAACGATTTTGAAAAGCTCCAAAAACTTAATATCATCAATATAATAGTAACAATTGAAACAGGGAGGTTAGTGAAGCCCTCTGAATATTTCAAACCAAAAGCCCACCCTATTTCCATAATTCCTCCCATAATGAGAAATAACCATGCCATTATAATGCACTCCTTTACTTTAATAATGAGTTCGATTTCATTTCGATTATGTTATCTCAAATTGCACAAAATAACATAACTGTCTTGTTTGTTTTTCTTCACCTTTATCCTTTCCATCGAAAGAGTATAATATGAAAATCACCAAAAACTAACTAACGATAATTAGATTATAGATCAACTTATATAATGACGCAAGGAATTTAACTAATGTTCGTTAGTTTTTTAGCTCAAAAATCAAACAAGTAAAGTAAGCTCCACTATTTTTCCCTTACAATTTGCAAATATGACAAGATAATCAACGAAAGTGAGAAGGAAAAAATTAAAAACAAATATCCACTTTAATTTTTAACATTTCCTACCTTTCTAAAATGTTTGTTAGAGGGTTAATAGTGATACTCACGATTGCAGATTTCATGAAAGTGTATCCTTTATCGAACAGTCAGCATAACTTGTACAACAATAAGCATATATTAGCAATAAAGTTTGGAGAAGGAAGGAGCGTTAGCGTGACAGCCTCATTATTCGTAACAATATCGGCGATGATTTTATTAATTCTACTTAATATGAGGATAACTTGGAGTAAGAAAACAAGAATTTCAACTATGGCAGGCATGATGATTGCAATGGTTGTAGGAATGCTTACAGGCTTGTTAGGAGGAATCATATTGGGGATTCTTCTAAATGGCAATCTATTTTTTTCAACTTTAATTAGCATGGGTGTAGGTGTCGTCATTGGTTTTATAATAGGATTACCTACTGGTATTATCTCAATACTAGATGGAATGTTATCAGGACTAATGGGTGGCATGATGGGAGCTATGCTCGGTGAAATGATTTCCTCAGAATATTGGGATATTATTACAAAAGTGATGTTTATAATGTTTATCGCATTAATGCTAACGTTATTCTATTACATACAAGACGAAACAACTGAGAAAGGAGAAAAATATTATTTCTCAATGATTCGTAATCCTGTTGTTCTTGCAGTATCATTTTTAGCTTTTTTTTACTTCTATAATATGTTAGGTTCCATATTCGAACATTCTGAAATAAATTCCCATCTTCATAACTATAAATTTTTCAAATAGGAAAAGACTATCATACCCGTCACTCCACGTATGATAACCACATGTTATTCGATTGTAAACGTTGAGCTTCACAACATACAATTAGTTTATTTTGTGAAGCTTGACGTTTACATGAAACTCGTATTGAATACTTTATAAATATCCTAATTTTTCTAAATCAGTCTTTTATTACTCTTCTTGCTCCTATATAACGTTCTTTCCAATAATACGGATCATCCAAATTTGAAATAGCTACACCTGTTGTAGATGCAGAATGAATGAATTCTTGGTTACCTATGTATATACCTAAATGAGAAGGACCAGATTTGTATGTTTCAAAAAAAACAAGATCACCTACTATAAGGTTTGATGCCCCTACTTCTGTACCAACATTGTATTGTTCACCAGTCGTTCTCGGTAGTTCTATTCCTAATTCTTTAAAGACATACTGAGAAAAACCTGAACAATCAAATCCTTCATGACTGTTTCCTCCAAATAAATATGGAGATCCAAGGTGTTTTTTCGATTCTTCAATTAGTAACTCAGGAATATTTGTATTCTCGATAGTTTCCTCTACTTGAGCTACATCTGTTAAATCTACCTCTTCAGCATAAACACTTGTTTCATTAACTAGTAATAACAGTGATACGAGTGTAGCTGCATGTACAAATTTCATATACTTTAACAACTTTTTTCTCCTTTCGTTAATATTAGACAAACCATAACAACAAAATGTGCAAAAACTAAGGATTTAGAAAAATAAAAAGAATATATTAGATGCGGAGAATCTAATCTTACAAGAACTTCAAACCATTGACTTGGGACAAAGTTCTCTTACTCTTTTATGGACTCCTTAAAATCTACATATTAACTATGTAAAGTACGTAAAAAATGGGTGATGAAAGGAGAGATATACATGAGCTTGACATAGTACCCGCTCCTTCTACTTTCAGGAACAACTAGTTTGTAACAAAGGCAATTATTGAGTATGCATAAAAAAAGTGTGTTACTCCATATTTAGTAACACTCACAGCTTGTAGAGAAACCTTCCGATTATCTACAAGCTATTTTTATTTCTGTCCTTTGAAAAGATATTATTGATAAATACATACAGAAAAAGACTCCCCTATACCTAGTTCACTTGACTTAATGTAAGGTGTTTCTTTTAATACAGTCCCTTATGTTTGAAGATGACACTAAATCTAATGTTTACAATTCAATACAAAGAAAAATGAAAGTGTTCTCTGATAATTTATTTGTAAAAAGGAAGGCGCTATATATCGCCATTTGGTTGTTCATTGTAACCACAGTGTTTGCTCAATTACATGGACCTGATATCAGTAATTTTTATAGTTATTTCATACGATATGGTTTGGTCTCTGCTTGGATTTCTTATGCAACATTTAATGCTTTGTCTGGTGTGGCTATGAGAACTATTATAAATAACTTACCCACAGGTTTTTTCTAAAAATGCGTTAAAAAATAAATACAATGTTCATCTACCCTCTAAGCTTCGCATATCGTAAACATTTTGAACCTTGAAATTAATTAATTTTTTTACAATTAAGGGAAATATTTATATTTATTGGAGGAATCTGGTTAATTGTGTCGAAGTACATATTATAAAGGGAGGTGACTTTGTTGAAAAAATTCAAGAAGACTTTAGCTACTTCAGTATTAACTTTAAGTATCCTAAGTATCGGCTTTTCATCTGTTGCTAGTGCTGGGGTATTAGAACCACCAAGAGACTGTAGATTCATGGACGAAGAAAGAAAAATTATACAATGCTTTGGTTGATTAAAAAGAGGCGATGCTACTAGTGTCGCTTTTTTATTTTTTCTTTAATTTAGCATAGTTCATATTATTATGTTTAATTAAAAGTACAAGCTTACTTTAATTCCGGATTAATTAAAAATTGATGATTATCAGTCACCAATTTTCTCTTTCTCTATTTCATTTTTTTGATCTATTATTTTCTCTTCGGTTTTTCTGCAACTTGTTATTATAAGCGATCCTTTTGGAAGTTTTACTTCATAACGTCCCACTACATTTATATTCAAATCTGCACTTGCATATAATGGTGAGGAACTTAACAATCCAAGTATAGTAATTGTTGATTTAAGAGAAGATCATCTATTTCAAAAAGAACATATTCCAAGTGCAATAAATATTCCTTTCTCTGAAATAGACACTCGATACAAGGAACTTGATCGAACAAAACAAATTGTATTTGTTTGTCATACTGGATCTATGGGAGATGAAAGCACGAAGTTATTAATCAAAAACGGATTTAAAAAAGTGGAAAACTTAAAAGGTGGCATGGCTCAATGGACGGGTCCCCTCACTTCTTAACATCCACTCTTTTATGCTAGACCTCTCATCCAGCTCTTAACTGTATAAATAAAAAAAGAACAAACTAAGTAACTTAATACTAATGAAAGGGTTAGTTTGTTCTTTTTATAAATTTTGATAATACTTGTTCTTAAAAGTTTTAAACCGATACGACTGTACCCACATTACAATGAAAGAATCTACCTCCAAATTCTTGAGCAAGTCTCGTGCTAACTTTTAATCCAGTACAATGCGAAACGCCTAAACGTTCTATACGAAACTCTTTTAGAGCTTGTATGCTCTTTTCTTTCTGAACTTCACTTACAGGCCATAAATGAGTTCCTCCAATGACTGTATGTATTCTATTTTCACCGGTCATTTTTATTGCGTAGTTCAAAATGTTAATAATACCCGCATGAGAGCACCCCAAAATTACAAATAATCCTTTTGGAGTTTTAATAATGATTGATTGATCATCCATTACCTCATCTCTGATATAACCTTCATGTGACTTTAATACGATATCGGTATCTCCAAATTCAAAATCCGTTAAACGTGGCACTTCACCAGACAGATAAATATCAGGAGCAATTTGCGTAAACTCTTTATTAAACTTGAAGTTAGCTCCGTTACTTTCAAGTACTGACCTTGAAAAAGGTACCCCTATGTGCTGATAGTCTGACCGAATTAAGTAACCATCTTTGAAAATCTCAGGGTGTGCGTATACGTCTATAAGTTTTGAATCAACCGCTTTTACAGCTTCCAGAAGACCCCCAGTATGATCGATGTGATGATGGCTAAGAATGATGCCTTTAATAGAAGCTAAATCTTTTTTAAATATGCGTGCGTTATTGAGCAACACCTTTCCTTGCCCTGTATCAAATAAATAATTTCCATGTTCTGTTTCTAAAAATATTGACCAACCGTGCTCTGCAATAGCCCCCAATTTACCAAACACAGTGTTTTCTGATAAAACGGTCGTTTTAACAGCCATTCGTATACCTCCTTGAATCGTTTAAATACTCTCTACTTCACAATTTTATTAATTTTCAACATGAAGTATGATCCATTTTTCATTCGTGGGGGTCTTTCTTAATGCTCATCGTTCTTAAACCGGAAGTGGAATCATAAATCTTTTCAGATAAAGAGACAAAGATACATTCTTATGTAATGTACAAGCAAAGGAAATCAAACTCTCATAAACTGTTGTAAATCATTATTTTAATGAGAGGTGTTTGTAAAATGGCAATTCATGTAGTACCTACAGATTTCCCAACTGTTCAAGGTGCGATTGATGACGTGGGAACGGTAGCTGGAGATAGTATTCAAATCTTAGCTGGAACGTTTGATGGCTTTAATGTTTCGAAGGAACGTTTGAAGATATTTGGATGTGGGATTGGTAAGACGATTATAGCGGGTAATCCATCACCAGTAACAAATGATGGAATTTCAGTGAATGCTAATCAAACGATTCTGAAGGGATTTTCAGTTCAAGGTTTTGTGAATGACGGCATTGAAGTGAATACTGATAACAATATATTGGTTGATATTGAGTCAAAGTTTAACAGTGATGAAGGCTATGAAATTGATGGAGAAAATAATTTAATCATTAATTGTTTAGCTTCATTTAATGATTCTGATGGCTTCGACTTAGATACAGAACATCATTGTATTATTAATTGCAACAGTAGTCAAAATGGGGATGAGGGCTTTGAGATTAGTGGTGATTTTAACAAAGTAATAAAGAATATTAGTACAAAAAATGATACTGATGGTTTTGATATCGATGGGGATTCTTCTAATACGTTATTCGGTAATAAAGCGATTAAAAATTTCGGTGAAGGAATTGAGTTAAATCCTGAAAGTAGTAATAACAACATTATCGATAATTTTATATGCAACAACGAAGGAAGTGGAATAACGTTACGTGTACTTGATGAATTTGTATCTATGCAAAATGTCATCGATTCTAACATTGTCCGTAACAATGGAACAGATGATACAACGGCGGGTATCTTAGTTGAAGATAGTGCAATAGAAAACATAATCCGATTTAACAAAGCAAAAAATAACATTGTGAATGATATAGTCGCACAAGGTGGAATCGGAACAAATGTATATGATGGAAACAAATGTGAAAATAGTTTTCCTGATGGATTGTGTACATGAACGATCATACTCCCTACTTCGGGAGTATGGTTACATAAATAGGATTGTGACACTTAAATATGTTCCTATATACAACAGTGGCGATCACTTCTCCACTAATATGTTCGCTACTCCATCAACAACAATTCCTATTCATATAATAATTCATTACTCTTCGTCCGTAATAATCTCTACAAACCCTTGATTTCCATCGACACGAATCCATTGACCTTCCTTTATTTTTGTCATTGCGTCATCTACACCAAAAACAGCTGGAATCCCATATTCTCTTGCAACAACGGAGCCATGAGTCATTAATCCTCCAACCTCTGTTACTAAAGCTATGGCAGTTTGAAATAATGGCGTCCAACCTGGATCGGTATGATTAGCAATTAATATTTCACCTTGATTCAAATTTGCTTCTTCAGGCTTGTATACGATACGTGCCCTTCCCTCTACAACACCTGCTGATACTGGACTGCCAATAAGAGCTTGTGCAGGGAAGTTCCCTTTTCTAATTGTTCTAGTTATCATTTCACCTTCGCTAGTCATGACTCTCGGTTGAATTAAAGTTTGATGCCATGCATATTGATTTTTTCGTTCTTTGATTAAAGTCATAACATTATACTTGAATGTGCCTTTTGCCATTTCAATTATTTCTTCTAACGTTAAAAAGTAGATATCCTCTACCTGTTGAAGGATTCCTTTGTCCACCATTTCATTTGCTTCTATTAGTAACGCTTGCTTACATTCATCTAATACGATCGTAATTAAATGCTTATGGTGTTCCCTTAATCCACTCATGTAACGATAGACCTCTATTAGACGTGCTATATATTTTTGCTTTATTTTGTTTCGTCCACTACTACCAATTTGTTCAAAAATTCTATGTTTTGCTTCTTCGACTTCTTTTAATCCTTGTTCAAATTTTGCTCGATGTTCATTTGGTTTTAAATTTCGCTTATTCGCTAGAATTGTTGCTACAATTAACGTGGGATTCTCTCTCCAGCGTGGTCTTGTTATATCAATTTCTCCAGCACACCTCATCCCGTATTTTCCAATAAATACTTCTAATGATTTCTTAAACAACTCTCCACCCTTAACCACTAATAATCCTTCATAAAAGCTCTCGTCTTCAGCAGTTTTTAAATACTCCTCTACCTCTGGTAATTCTCGGAGTAAATCAGCTAGTTCTCCCATTTCAAGACCCATTTCACTCATGATATTCCCAGGCAATGATTTCGTTAATTCGTTAAACTCATAATCACTCCCAGTCAGTCGATACAACATTTTTTGTAGGACTCTCGCTGCAATAATTAATGCCATCGGATTCGCCATGATTTTTGAAATATGTCCTACCATCTGTTCTAAATGGGAATTAACAGCCTCTAAACGAGGAACTCCAGATTTATGTTTTAGATCTTTTCGAACAGTCATCGCTATGTTTTCGATGACAGCTTCTACATGACCTTTTGCTAAGCTTGGATCTTGTCTAAATATTTTAAGGATAACTTCCTTAAAGATTGGACGTAGTTGTCGGAATAAAGGTCGCATCGATTTCTTCGTAGTAGAGTTCTTTAAGAAATCAGGTCGCTGGATAAATTCTTCTATTGCCCAACTAATCGATTCATCCATGTTGTTTAACACCTTAGGGAATACTTTTCTACCTATTTTCGTTTGTAAAAAGAGTGTTGGATCTATGAAGAGTCTACCACCAGATTCTAAAAACATTTGTTTCGGAAATATCGTTCTCAAAACAGATATTCCTAATGGTTTCATCGCATCTGTCATCATTTGAATATGACCAAATGATATTAATACACGTAATGGTTGTTGTGGTAGATCAGGTAATGGATACAAGGACGTAATAGGACGACTTTGAACGATGAAAATATCTTCATCTTCTACACAAAATTCGATGTCTTGAGGAGAACCGTAATGATTTTCAATTTCCTTCCCAAGCTTAGCCGCTTCTAAAATGGTTTGATCCGATAAAGCTTGCTGCTTCTGTTTCTCTACAGGTAACTCCTTCGTCTCAGTCCCACCATTCAAAAGTGGCATTATCGCTATTTTCTTTTCAGATAGACTTTTACTAATGATTTCTCCTGATTTTACTTTATAAAGGTCGGCAGATACGATTCCTGAAACAATTGCTTCACCAAGGCCAAAGCTTGCATCTATCGAAACGACATTCCGATCTCCAGTTATAGGATCAGCCGTAAACATAATTCCTGACATTTCGGGTTTCACCATACGTTGTACGACAACTGATAAATAAACTTGATCATGACTAAACTTATTTTTGACTCGATAGGCAATCGCTCTATCTGTAAAAAGTGATGCCCAGCATTTACGAACATAATATAATAATTCCGTTTCTCCATATATATTTAAATATGTATCCTGTTGCCCTGCAAATGAAGCCATTGGTAAATCCTCTGCTGTCGCGCTCGATCTTACGGCATAACAATAATCTTCACCTGTTCTCTTCCACGCTTCGATAATTTCTTTGTGAATTTGCAACGGCAATTCAATTTGTTCCATATGTTCACGTAATCGTTTACCTATCTTTCTTAACTGTTGTAAATCATCTATATTAAGTGCTTTTAATTCGTTTAATAACTCGTTCATTTCATTACTTCTAGAAATAAATTCTTTAAAGGCTAAGGTTGTTATACAAAATCCTCTTGGAACTGGGAAACCAGCTTTGGTCATTTCACCAAGGTTCGCTCCCTTCCCTCCAACATAAGCGAGACTCGACTGGTCTAACTCTTCAAAATATAATACCGTCGATTTCATTCTAACTCCCCTCCATTAACTCCTATCTAGAAGAAAAGATATTAACCAGCTATTTTGAGTGGAACTTACCATTTTAATTTCGTAACCATTCATTTTATGGATGCTTTCACAATTAATGATACAATTACGCCTTCCTCTACCTCCATTATAAGAAACAGAACAATTAATAACCAAATTATTATTTCTAATAATACCGAAAATATCACAACCTTCTATATCGTTTAACATTAATTTAACTTCTATTAAATATATTATTATTTGTTCTCTATTGTACTCCATCACCAACAAATATCTGAACATTTATTTCCTTTAATGGAATTCCATTGGCATTTACATCAATTCCAACATTACTAACAGGAGAAGATTCATCCGCAATAATTGTCTTGTCTATCCCACAACCGAATATCTTCAACCTTTTTACCGTCACATAATCAGAAGGGACAGCATGTATCTCCACTTCCCATACACTTCTCATCAAAAATAGATTTACAACAACATATGACAGACAGCATTCCACTGCCTATATTTCAAATAAGAATGTTCTCATAACTACTTAATTTACATTTAATACAAGGTACATATATGGCAATTTAAATCCTCAATCCTCACTTATCTCTACGGTTATTCATTATTAACCAGTGGTTAATATCAGAAATACAATTTTTGTTACTAATTTTAATGTTAATTAAAAACTGGTAAAAAAACGCATATTTTTTTCCTTAGTAAATACAATGAATTGTGTTTCAAATAATCTAAACAGGTAGGAGCTGGTTACATGAGTTTACCAAATTTACCAAATCCATTTAACAATTTGCCTGACTTTGACAAAGAGAATGTCCTATTATTTCTCTTAGCAACAGTCGGGCAAGAAGAACTTGGATTAGCTCACATTATTAATGCTGAAGGTGAGAAAGTTCAAGCAGCCGTCGCAGCGTTTGAAAAGAGAGATATTAGCATCGAGCAACTTCTTTCAACAAATGAAAGTGTATCTAGTGTAATGAAACGTGTTCTTCAAAAAGAGATTCTACTTGACTTTAAAGTAGATGATGTTGTCGAACTATT
The DNA here is from genome assembly GCF_001742425.1 of Bacillus solimangrovi. Classification (GTDB taxonomy): domain Bacteria; phylum Bacillota; class Bacilli; order Bacillales; family Bacillaceae_N; genus Bacillus_AV; species Bacillus_AV solimangrovi. The sequence goes on along the minus strand of NZ_MJEH01000037.1, from coordinate 789 downwards.
AAAAGATCATTAAGATAAACCTTTCATTGTAGTTATTAATTAAACAAACCTTTTAGAATTAAGATTGAATGATATTAAAATTTTGTATGAAAGGAACTATTTAAATGAGCTTACCAAATTTACCGAATCCTTTTAACGAGTTACCTGAATTTGACAAGGAAAATGTACTGTTATTTCTCTTAGCTACAATCGGGCAAGAAGAGCTTGGATTAGCACACATTATCAATGCTGAAGGCGAGAAAATTCAAGCTGCTGTTGCAGCATTTGAATGTGGAGATATTAGCATTGATCAACTACTTTCTGTGAATGACAGTGTGTCTGGTGTAATGAAACGTGTCCTTCAAAAAGAAATTCTACTTGACTTTAAATTAGATGATGTTGCTGAACTATTAAAGGGGGAATAGGGGTAGTATCATGCGATGAACATACGTCTAACGGTGAAGTTGACTCCCTAGATGAAGAAGAAAAAACTCTTGAGGATGAGGTTAACACCGTTGCTGAAGAAGAATACCTTCCTGAGGATGAAGTTAACACCGTCGCTGAAGAAGAATACCTTCCTGAGGATGAAGTTAACACCGTTGCTGAAGAAGAATACCTTCCTGAGGATGAAGTTAACACCGTTGCTGAAGAAGAATACCTTCCTGAAGATGAATTTGAACCTCATGACGAAGAAAAAGAATAGCTTGACATATTATATTTCTCAAAAGTACTTTATCCTAAGAATGACAAGGTATATTCAAAAATATAATGTCAAGCAGCTGGTACTACCCCTATTCCCCCTTTAATAGT
>NZ_MJEH01000036.1 GCF_001742425.1 Bacillus solimangrovi | reverse complement strand
AAATTCGTGCGCAAGTAGAAGCGGGCGAAATCACGAAAGAAGAAGCACATGAAAAGCTTGCAGAGTTAGGAATTGAAAAAACAAAAGGTAAAAAAGGTCATTTTCGAGGAACATCTAACTTAGATGAAGAAACGAAAGCAGCATTAAAAGAAATTCGTCAGCAAGTGAAAGAGGGAACACTAACGAAAGAAGAAGCACGTGAGGAAATTAAAGCGTTAGGGTTAGAAGATCCAATTGGTAAACGCGGTCGTGCTCAAGCATATTCTCAATTAGATGAAGAAACGAAAGCAGCGTTAGAAGAGATTCGTGAGCAAGTGAAAGCAGGAGACATCACGAAGGAAGAAGCGCAACAGTTACTAGAAGATTTAGGACTATAAGAACGGATAAGCAAATAAGATTACGAACTATACTCTGATTTTGACACATATGGAAAAGCCACTGATCGTTTAACGTCAGTGGCTTTTCTGTTCGTAAAATAATAGGAGATTAGAATAATTAAAGCAAACCACTTCATTTCAATCCTAATATGAAAACCGTTTTTTTATTAGCTTCCTAGTTTCACTTCTATCTGCAATTATAATTAATTAGAAGAAATTCAATTTAATAAACCTCACTCTATAAAAGAATGAGGTTCCATGTATTGAGATTTATCTTTAGTTCGAAATTACTAAGGCTTTTTAAGGTTTAACCTAATGATATAATCTATAAAATTTTAACTATATTTAGACTTTCTTAGGTAGTAATAAATAAACGTAAAACCAAACGTCGCAATCATAGTAGCTCCAGTTATATATACGCCATTCCAATCATACAAACTTCCTGTAAATTTCCACATCGAATAAGTGATAAATCCGATGAGAACGATCAGTGCAGTGCTAAGGATTAGCATTGTAAGGTGTTGTTGCACTTCTTTAAGATACTTGTTAGTAACGATCTTCTCAAGTGATACAATTTTACGGATTACAAAAATTAATGTAAAGTAGCTAACAATTAGAAAAAGTAAGTGGCTCATAATTGGTTAAGAAATACCTCTCTTTCAATGTTTAGATAGATGTTATAGAGAGTTTATTAGTATAATAATAGCATTTTAACCAATTATTATCAATTGGATGGGCGGTTAATTCGATTGATAATTTTCTTCAGTTCATCGTAATTATTTGAGCGATATAACTAAATGCTTTCTACCTTTGTACTGTAAATCACTTCAGAACCGTTTGATTAGCATTTACTAAAATTTCATCATATGAAAAGTAGACTTACGTTGTTTTTACTTTGGGTGGAAATATATGTTTGACTATAATTGTCATAGTTTTCAACTATGCAGAAACAACTATATGACAACATCACCTTTATATTATCCTTCATTTACCTGTTCAAGTTGGTTTTCTATCTCATCTTTGCGCATGTGTATCGTCCAAATGTACTTTTGAAAGCCAATTCCGATACAGGCAACGATACTTGTAAATAGTCCAGAGAGAAGGAAAACTGGTTGAACGCCCATCGATTTTACGAGTAAGCCACCGAGTGGAGGTGCGGTGATTAAGATAAGGCAAAATAAAGCATTTTGCATACCGTAAACTTTCCCGATGTGATGTTTAGCTGTTTCAATTTGTAATAAATAATTAAATGCTACGATAAATATTCCGTTGCCAAGCCCAGTAATCAGTCCTAATGCAACGGGTAAGAGTAGGTTTTCCTCGTTTCTCCATAATCCAAAGCCGATAAAACTAATCGCAATGAGGAGTAGACTCCCTCCGAAAGCCCATCCGTAATTAAGCTGTTTTCTTCGATTCAGAATGGCCATGCCAATGAATGCACCAAGTCCACTTGCGGCGAGCATCCAACCTAACCGTTCTGGTTTCGTCGGTAACATTTCTCGAAATAGAATTGGAAATTGTGTATCGATTAAATGAACGGTGAAGACACCAAAGCTTATGAAAATGAAGCTAAACAGGAGGATTTTTTGACTGAGTACATATTTCCAGCCTGCGAGTAGACCAGTTTCGTTTGTGTCCGTTTCATCTTGACTTTCTAATTCATCGATCTCTCTTAATGTAAGTAGAATGATCGCTGAGATAAGGGAGCTAATCGCGTTAATAATCATACAAATTTGCGGTGAAGAAACCGCAAGAATTGTAGCACCAATTAATGGTCCAGCAATTTTGCCGGCTTGATTAATCATTGCGATCAGAGAAGATGCTTGTAATAATTGTTCTTTTTGTACGATTGAACGAACTAATGATTGTTGTGAAGGAAGTATGACGAGAGCAATCGTTGAACGAATAAAAATGAGTGGAAATAATAGATAAATGCTGTCAGCAAACAGAAAGCCAAATGTTATCAATCCACTAAGTACATCTGAAGCGATCATAAGCTTGCGTCTTGGTAGGCGATCAGAAAGGACACCTGCATACGTTCCAAATAAGACACCTGGAAGGGCGTACATTAATGGAACATATGCAATTGTCATTGGATCAAGCTTCCACGTGTAGGCGAGTAAGACGGAGATCGCAAGCATATCAAAGTAGTCTCCGATAATCGAAATGGAAGCAGCGGAGAATAGTCTTACAAAGCGATGATTTTTCCAAATTGCTTTTGTTTTCATGTTTAGAATCCCCTTTTCGTTATGATAGATCGATCATAACGAACATTTATCAGAGGAATATCAGACAGAAGGGATGTGAATGAGTATTTCATTCTCAATTCGTCGTCTTAGCGTATCGAAATCATATTTCTTTGCGAGTCGATTCCATTCTTTTTCATATTTCTTTAATAGTCTCGATTCATGGAAACGTTCACGTAAAAACTGTAACAACATATGTAGCAAATGCACGTTAATAAACTCAAACCGAGATTGCTTAATGATCGCAAGCCCTGTATCGATAGTTTGTTCTGCTTCGAGCGGTAGACCTTTTCTAAGCTGATCAATGCCTTTTAAGATTAGGTAATGACCTTTTTCTCTAAGGAAAGGCTGTTCTTTGAGCATTTTGTCAACTTCTTCTAGTTTGTGACTCGCTTCATCTAGTCCGTTTGTTTGGAAAAGGTAGAAGACTTCTGTAAGTTTGAAATATAAGTGAAAGCCATCAAGTTTCTCATCGAATATTCGTTGCTTTGAAATGGCTAATCGTTTGCTTGCTTCCGTCAGATGACCTGCTTGAATAAGAACAGGTATGATTGAAAGAATTTCAACTTCCTTTTCCCTTTCAGGTGAAAATACGTTTCCTCGTAAGGCACGTTCGTATAATAGCAACGTCTTATCAACATCATCTTGGATCGAGCTATAGATTCCGAGGAAGAAAAAAATTTTCTCTTCTAAATCATTTGGGTGGTTATCCAAAATCTCGAAAAATTGCCCTTGAATAAACTTTAAATACAAGTTGTAAAAAGGATTAATTTGCAGGCCTAAATGTGTTTGATTGTCAATCAGTGTATGAAGGGCTTCACCTTGACCGTATAAATGATATTTCTCCAAAATTTCATTAGCCCGCTCGTTCAAATCTGAATCAATTAACGATGGATTAAGTGCTAGGTCATCACTTTTCACTTGCAACGTATATCCAAGTCCTCGTACAGTGTTAATTTTAATAATATGTTGTAGTGGTTGAAGCTTCTTTCGTAATCGATATATGTGATCATCAACCGTTCGATCGATTGGGGTTTCGAGCTTCCAGATGTTATCGAGTAATTTCTCTCTTGAGAAAGTTTGATCCGTATGTTCATATAAAAAACGAAGCAGTTCAAACTCTTTACGGAGAAGTTCAATCGTTTGAACACCGTAAGTGACAGTATAGTCTTTTTCATGAAAGTTCAATTGAGCCATGTCTATCAATCCTTCTTTCATTCACTATTTAGTTCAATTCCATAAATTGTGCGGATAATGTCTCCTGTTTCTTGATGAATGTAATAAATGACGGCTGGTGTATTGTATTCCGGATTCATTTGTTTGGCATTAAGGCGAATTTCCCATGTTTGCACATCTTTTTCTTCTTGTTCAGAAAAAACTCTTGAATCATACATATCACGTGAATATTCATCAGAAAGGGTAACATCTTCATATCCTTCATCAATCGCTTGATTAATTGCGATTTGTTCAGCTTGTTCGGCTGTAATGGAAGGCTGTTTGCTTTGATTGATTGTTAATAAAATCATAGCTGTTACGGTTGAGGCGCAAATGATGAAAATGAGCACACCGATAAGTGTTGAAGATTTTTTTGCTTTCATGATGCTTTCTTCCTTTCAATTAATTTGTACTAATAAGTAGGCTGTTGCTAATTGAATGGTTCTGCTTATGGAAAATCTTAACCATTATTCATCTAATTTATTATTCTATCAGAAGTGAACATCGTCTGATGAATTTTTTAATAGATTCAGCTAAAATGAAGGTAGTTCGTATTGCGAGGATGTGAAAGAGTGAAGAACAAAGAAACAATCGATAGATTAGAAGAAATTGTACAAGAGATGAAACGGGCGAAGCAAGAAACTGCCGCAACATATGTTGAACCTCGTGCAAGCCGTTCTGGAGAATTATTAGGGGTTTTTCTGAAAACGTGGGGGAAATGGCTGTTTCTTCTTACGTTATTTGTAATCATAAGTGGAGCAGGCGTGTTTTGGTACATGACTCAATCTAGTGCAACTAACGAGACTGGTAGTTATGTAACTGAGGTAAGAGAATTATCAAAGCTTGCAACAGCTGAAGCATTCGTGAAGACGGTAATTGAACATGAGGATAATCAATTATTTGGAAAAGATATCAATGTGAATGTCCCTGGTACGAAACGAAAAGTGTTGTTAATTATTCCAGGTAATATTCTAGCGGGTGTGGACTTACAGCAAGTTTCAGAAAATGATATTAATATAGATGAAGAAAAGAAAACAATGCACATTACATTGCCACATGCACAACTACTACAAGAGCCATCGTTGGATGTCGATGAAGTGAAGCTATTTTCTGTTGAAGGAGTTTTTCGTGGAGATGTAGATTGGGAAGAAGGATTTGAATTTGCAGCGGAAGCGAAGCAACAAATGATTGAAGAAGCAACGGAGATGGGCCTATTCACACGTGCAGAAGAGCAAGCTGAAAAAGTATTGCAGCAATTCTTCGCTAAGTTAGGATATGAGGTCGAAGTGATGTATGAATAAGAGGGGGAGTTATTTCTATAATTAAAGAATTCATGATAAAAGTTTTGAGATGGTTAATATAACTACTTTTTATCTGTAGAGTTCAAAAAGGTGTGAAGAATACGTCAAGTAACACGGAAATAAACAATTCTATTGTATATTTCTTAGCTACTTGACGTTTATTTTTTTGCTACGTATCAACTGTCGCTATGATTCCCACTTCATCCCTAAGAAAATTCACTGATGGAAGTTTCACTTAATTTTGTGATACCCGTTTTCTTCATACGGCTTCAATATTTCAAACCACTTTTCTTCTAATGTTTTTAATTTCTTTTGATATTTTTTTAGATCGCCTAAATCAGTTACAATCTCTTCTTCAGGTTTAATTTTTTCTAGAATTTCAAATGAAAAATTGCCTTCCCCAAGTATGTTCCAGTCGTTCTGCAAATCTTTATTTTTATGATTATTAAATTTTAACTCAAACTTTTGACGGTTGATAATTCCTTTTAAATCCATACTACTACCTAGCAAGACCTTACCATTTGATTGATTTTCAATTTGATAAATACCCATTTCAGTATGAGTTTGTTTATATTGCAGCTTTTTCAATTTTTGGTTGTTATCCATCGGTTCTCATCCTTCCCTATAAAATGTGATTATCATCAATAGGTGCTTATTTTGTGAGGTTATTAGTAAAATCCTCTTATTCATCTATGTTGTCTGCTTCAATTTTGTCTAAAAATTGGTCAATCATCTCGTTTATACGCTCATCTTCTCTATGAAGAATTGATGCTAGACGCCCGATTCTTACTTGTTTGACACGTTCTTTTTCAAGCTCTTTCACCTTTTCGGTGTACAATTCGTTATTTTCAGGTTCCAATTCAATTTTCTTTTTTGCTAATAACATTTGAATGTCAATTTTCGTAATTGGATTAAGATTCCTAGTAAATTGTTTCTCATCCACTAAATATTCTTTATCCAAATCGAAGTACTGGCATAGTAATTGTAATCGTTCTTTAGGAATGGGTCGTCGTTTCTTAATCCAATCTGAAAATTGTTGGGGTGTGATATTTAATTCTTTGCCAATCTGAGAATAAGACTTGTCATTAATTAAAACCAAATACTCTAAGGTTGTCTTCGAATTTAATATGTCTGTTTTCTTCATTGACTGTACCACCTTTGACATAAATTACGTCAATTATATACAGTGACATATTTTATGTCAAATTACTTTTAAGAACTATTTAATTTAGAGGCTATGAACTAAGTCACATATAAAATTTTACGGGTTAACAGACTTCCCTCCACTTTTTCACTTGTTGTTCGACTTAATTTGAAAGTGAACATGAAGACAGAAAACAATCATTTTGCATAAGTGATAAGATATGATTTAAAGAGGAGGGGTTCTGTGAGGTTAAATAGATTACTTATGTTTTTTCTTTTACTATCACTCTTAATAGGTTGTTCAAAAGAACGAACATTTGAGGAGTTTTTTCATAAAGAAATGGAAGCAAAACAAGAGGGATATGATAAAGATGTTCTCAATTCCTATTCACTTGTTCATCATGAACAAAATGTAGTTCAAAAAGAAGATGCTATTGCTATTAGGAGAGAAAATAATATTCAGGGAGAACAAATATTTATTACGTATTTTAAGAAAGAGAATGGAACTTGGTACTGGGAACAAACTAGAGGAGCAGAATGGGACACACCGCATAAGTGGTCAGCTATGAACGAGCTACCACATATCTATTCAGGAGCGATAAGTGACAATAATATTACTGAAATATATGCTGGGGAAGAACAAGCAAAGATCATTGATGTTGAAGGAAACAAAAGGTATTGGTATGCTGTTAGTCCGTTTAAAGACGTTGAAGTTAAGTATGTAAGAAAAGACGGTACAGAAGAAATAATAGAATCAATAGATTATGAAATGTTAGAAGAGTTGGCGAAATGACAGGAATGATCAAACTTAAATGGAAGCTTTAGCTTAATATACAGAACGCTTGGTTTTTATTATCCAAGCTTTTTTTGTTAGTTAATTAGGCTGTTAATCATGGTTCTATTCGTATTGCGAATCTGTATGATTATTGAGTGTTTATTAATGTTTTGTTTACACTATCATTGTAACTAATCCTCATATATTTCCATGTGAAAGTTTGTTAGCGTTGTAGATGAGAAACAACAGAAAACAATTGATAGAGTAGAAACATGACAAACTAGGAGTTCACCTAAAACTAGCTGAAGATTGCAAAATAGAAGTGCAGAGCTTTGCGAAGAAAAATGCAGAGTACTGCGCTTATTTTATAAAATGTCAACTGACGTTAAGGCCACTACTTCAAAACATAATTAAATCAACGAAGTAAACAGTGGGTGAAAGTCTTGGTCATCCCGTTGTGCTAGCAAGCGTCAGTCATTATCTCAATGGTTCAATTTCTCCATCGGCGGGGATGAAGAAAACCTTCACTGATGAAAGTTTCATTTTATGTTGTCTGCTTCAATTATGTCTCAAAACTTATCTATTATTTTGTTAATATGTTCATCTTCTTAATGAAGAATTGAGGCTAGACGGTCGATTCTTATTTGTTTGACGCGTTCCTTTTCATACCGTTCTATTGACAACTATTAATATATAACATTTATATACAATATAGTATATTACAACCAATTTGTGATTATATAACTATTTATTATTAACACAAATAGTTTAGATTGTTGTACGAAAGCTGTTGATGATCTATTCATAAGGGAAGAGTGGAATAATGAGAAGGGAAGAAAGTCATACAAAACAGAAAAAGACTTTTTCAAAAATATTGTCCCAAACTATTAAAACAGGGATTATTAAGTCAAACTTAATTACGATGTTTGCTGGATTAACATTGGCATTATATACATATCAAATCAGCCCTTTTGAGAAATTAATAGAAATAATTCTTACTTTGATAGGTTCTATTTTAGTAATGGGTGCAGCTGGAGCTTTTAATAACTTATATGACCGAGATATAGATGCAATTATGCAGAGAACCAAAAATAGACCAACTGTAACAGGAGAAATAAAGCCTAAAACAGTGTTTTGGCTTGGCATACTCATGTCGATCCTCGGTTTAGTTGCTCTTGCATTAACAACCCATCTAGCAGCATTTCTAGGATTTCTAGGTTTATTTTTTATATTGTCCCATATACAATGTGGTCCAAGAGAAGAACTATTTATAACACAGAGATCGGAAGTATTTCTGGTGCTATGCCACCTCTTAGAGGATGGGCTGCTATTTATCCTGACATCACACATCCAGAATTTAAGGGAATAAATGGTGATCAAAGTGATAGTTATCATGATGTGGGTGTAAAAAGAATTTTTCAACTGGATTTCCGAAAATAAGTTAAGAATTTAAAGGAGGGGTGACATTATGTTGGCAGCACTACTTCATGGAATCATATTAGCTTTTGGATTAATTCTACCCCTTGGTGCACAGAGTGTATTTGTCTTTAATCAAGGAGCTTCTCAACCAAAATTTAGAGGGGCGATTCCAGTTATAATTACAGCTTCTCTTTGTGATACTTTACTAATTTTATTAGCCGTGTTAGGAGTTTCTGTTATAGTATTATCTGTTCCTATTTTGCAAACAGTAATCTTTTCGGTAGGACTTATATTTTTACTTTACATGGGGTGGTCGGTTTGGAATAGTGACCCTGCAAATCTAAGTCAAAAAGAAGTTGCATTGTCTCCTAAGAAGCAAATTATATTTGCTATGTCAGTATCTCTTCTCAATCCCCATGCAATTCTTGATACAATTGGTGTGATCGGAACGAGTTCACTTAACTATGTAGGTCCAGAAAAAGTGATATTTACTTTCGCATGCATAGTTATTTCTTGGATTTGGTTTTTGGGTCTTGCGATAGCTGGAAAAATAGTAGGTAATTTTGATACAGAAGGTAAACTATTAACATTACTAAATAAAGTATCAGCAATAATTATATGGGGAGTAGCTTTATACATAGCTATTGAGTTATATAATATGTTCTAAGATCTTTAATTACGAAGATCTTTTTTAAAAAAAATATACGAATCAATTTCATAATACGTCGTTTTAGTCGAGGTTGAAAATCCAGAATTTCATTTTTGATGTTTTTTAAGTTTATACAGCCATTGAATTTTGTAGCACCTTACTACGGTTCATACGGTCAATTGCTAGTTTAGTCCCATTATAAACAAGCGTGACCAAGTCGAAATGTACCTTTGCAATTTTTCCACTTCAATGACGTACATTGTTTAGTTGAAAATATTCTTTGAGATAAGCATTCACGTTGTGTAGTTGTTGATAAATAGCCTTGAAATCATATCCAGCATCTAATAATCCATAACGAATCGGTAAATGAAACGTCTTATGTATCCCTTTTAATAATGGATTAGCTCCTTTTCGATCACTTAAACTTGCCGATGACATCAACGTTTGAAGGATATATGCTGGCTCTGTGTACCAACTGCTATGTGTGCTTTATAACCGAACCAAGCTACGTTTTTCAGTTTGCTATTTTTCTTGATACCCTAGGTTAGGGTAAGTGGAACTCCTGAACGAAGTTCCACTAATGAAGCATTTAACTGATGAACAACTTTTTTTATGCTATGTCCGTCCTGATTCTTGATCAGCTTGTTCTTTTAACCATTGTTCACACTCTTTCTTGGATTTACGACCCCGTTTTTTAGGTATAGTAAGCTGTGGTCTCTTGTATATTATTTCTCTGGTTTAATATAAGGCACGATTTGTGCAGTAGCTCCAACAGATGCGCCACGAATAAAATCTTGATTTTCTAATGGTTTAAAATTTTGGGTTTGACCAGTCAGCATCACGCCTAACAACTTCACCTCATCAAAATCCTTATTTTCATTTGACTGTAAGAACTCCTGAATTGCATCGTTATAACCATTTTTATCATATTTTTCTAATGCATTAATGAAGTAATTGTATGCATCTTTCGGTGAATTTGCTGGATCAAATCCATAGACGGGCATACCTACAGGCCCTTTACTTTCATCTACAATCCGTGATGTCATATATAACCATACAATGTTTAAATTATCAGGAATTTTAGCTTGTATTTCTTGGAATGTATACGGCTGATCGAAAGAAATGGCTACTTCCGCAACGTAATTTTCCATTTGTGTAATTTCCACTAGCTCATTTTGTACACCATCATAGTATTCTTTAATAGAAGGATGATAAAATGTCGCACTTTTATTTTTTGTTTGTTTATCATACTCATAGAACTCCGTATCAGACCAATAAAAACCTGGTATTAATTCGTTAAAATCAATATTTGATCCTAGCCAATCATATGAACTTGTCAGTGTACTCCATTGAACGACATAGCCATTAATATTTTTAGAACGATTTGTTACAATGTTACCACCAAACATCGACGAATTGCTCGTTACTTGAGAATCAATTTGAATATTAGGCTCAGCAATATCGTTATGTAGAAACAAGGCTTCATGAAGACTTGTCGAACTTTTTGCAGCAAAGTGATTTCCGGTTTTATAAAATATTGGTAATAACATAAGTACAACGATAATGGAAGTGATGATAATCTTTAATAACTGTTTTCGTTTTGCTTTTTTTAAAGCACCTTTTAACGAACTATCCATTCGTATTTCCCCCTATTTTTGCATGAATAGATTTCCTTGCACGATATAGCTTTTGCTTTACACTGCTGACACTAATGTCCAAAATAACTGCAATTTCTTCATATGAAAAATCATAGTAGTACTTTAAAAAGAAAATTTCTTTGTATTCTTTTTTGACCTCTTTTAACAAATAGAAAATCTCATCCTTATTTAAAATGGCTTCAAATTCTTGGTCTGTCTTGTGCAATTTTGAATAAATCTCTTCGGTTAAGTGGATATTCTGCTGCTCTTTTTTTCTTTTTAAGTCAATGTGTTCATTGAGTGCGACTCTATAAAACCATGGACGTAGATTGCTTTCTGATAGACCATCTAAAAGTGTGTACATTTTGTAATAAGTGTTTTGAATGATATCTTCCGCATCCTCTTTTTTCGCTCCTTTAGTAAGTAACAAAATGAACACTTCCTCTCCTAAATTGATAAGATAGGAGGTTAGTATATTTTCTTTTTTCATCATTTATCCTCCCTATACTTATACAACGTTTAACTAATAGGAAATGTATACACTTAGATGGAATTTTTTCGAAGTGATTGTATTATAAATGAAAATTTAGATGAACGAGACTGTGTAAGCAAAAGTAAAAGGGATGATACATGGCTGGTATGTATCATCCCTCTTACTTTTTTTATTGTTTTCGTAATAAGTTGTTATTCGAATATAGCTATATTCGATATGTAAAAGAAATTATAACGTTAGATAACCAAGTTATTTTTTTTCTAATTAGAGCAGGTATTAATGTTGTTCATTAAGAAAATCTTTATCACTAATGTTTTGAATGTTCTCATTATATATACGATCTACTAACATGTAAAGCATCATTTTTGTACGAAATTATATATATATTTATCATGGTTTTTACTATGCTGAAGCTTTTCTGATTTTATATAAACATTCATAGGAGATTGCGATTGGATAAAGTTATAGAATTTACATATAATTTATCCAAATCATGGAATGATAAAAAGCATCATCATTTTGTTGTGAAAGAAGGGAAGGTTAATTGAATGTGATTTCGTGATTAACTGAATGAATAAAGGGGATTAGCAAAATGAAAAAATATTATATTGAATTGCCGTACGTTGCGGTTTTAAAAGTTGAAGTTAACGCAGAAACAGAAGAAGAAGCACTTGAGAAATTAGTTGAGGCAGATAAAGAAGAAATTTTCAGAGGGAAAATTGATGATATTTTATATATTGGTGAAGATTGGAATTACCATGAACAAGTAACACAAAGAAACGTCTCAAATTCAAATCAATATGATATGTTTGTAGAAGAAATCGAAAGGGAAGATGAGGATAAGTAAGTTTGATGGAATATATAATCATTTAACTTGCTTTACAGAGAACGTTCTATATAAGGGATAAAAAAACAGCCAATCGAATGAAGATGGCTGTGCTCTGTAAAGTATTATTTATTTTTTACTGCTTGGTAATATGTTTCAAGCAGCTTTTCTACTGGAATATTGTCGATTGTCATTCCTGTTATATCACTATCTTTAATTTGTAGGTTTCTAAGGTTACTGTTACGAATCATAGTCCCTTGTAGGTCACACCTTTCAAAAGAGAGTGGTTCTTTGTTATCTCCGAGGTTAGTATCTATAAATTGAACTCCTCCTAAAGTAACTAACCTCATCTTGCTATAAGAAAGGTTTAAATCAGCATAAAATGAATGTCTGAAATTAATGTTTTGGAACTTTGTTTGGCTAAGGTTACAGTTACTAAAACGAGTATTCATTAGGGAACTGTTACTAAAGGAACTTTTTTCTAAATTTATTCGGTAATAATCAGCTTTTTCCATATTGCAATTGTCATATTGAGATTTCGAAATATCTTTATTTTCGACTAAGTTCTCTACAGGTAATGATTTCTCTATTTTCTTAATGTAATAATATTCATCATCTGTTTGAAAAGTAATTTTATAACCCATTTTTTCATAAAAATGATGGTTATTCACTTGTTTACTAGATGTCTCAAGATCCCAAGTTGTTACAGATGGGAAATTCTCTTCAATTAATGGGATTACTGTTGAACCGATTTTTTTCCCTTGATAATCTGGGTCAACAAAAATACGGTCAATTCTCCCAAACGACTTACCCGTAATGGTCACTACAATACCACCAACAATATCCTTGTTATACATTATGTTGTAGTAATCTAATTCTTCGATCATATATTTCGTCATTTCAACTGAAGAATAACCAGGAGGTTGAATATTATAATCGACAGTATCGTGATTTGAAAGCCACCTGCTTGCTTCTGTATCAAATGTGTTTTTCATTATTTTTGTTAGCTGCTCAGCATCTGATATGGCAGCTTTTTGAATAGTAATCATCATTTAAGTCTCCTCAGTAAGTTAAAAAATTATCACGTTTCAAGTAAACAACTATTGAAAATATTAACATATATGATTATGTCTGTAAAAGTGTTTGCTGTAGGTGGCTAATTATTTCATAGATTCGATAAGCCATCCTGTTAGTCATTTCTATTTTCAAAGATAATAACCTTAAATTGTTTTATAATTTCGATTGATTTCATTTCTTCAGACCTTAAGATTTTATAAATAATTTCTTTCATGTTAGCTTCTGCTTTTGGTTCAATTTGCTGATCCGTTAATTCTAATCCGATGATCCAAGGTTCTCGATGTGAGATCGATATACTATTTAGCTGAAAATGATTTTCCTCCATTTTCTTGTGAATTGTGAATAACAGTTCTTGTTCTTGATCAAAATCATATTTGTCTATTGTTGAGGTATCAAAACGTGTACCATATAGCGTGACTAGAAAAGTATAAATGACAAACATTTTAAAGGTTGTTGAATTTTTTATGATGTATCATTCCTTTATCAATGTGATATATTGGTGATTTTATGAAATTGTCAAATTAACTATGATAAAAGTTAATGGAAATAAGAGGGATGTAAGTGGAAGTTTGCAAGAGTTGAAGAGTAGGATAGCTTCAGCATTGATGATTAGAGTGAACGTTTTAATTTAACTACTTATTTATTAAAATCATTAAGTAAATATGATTGCATTATCATATATACATGTGTCTCTTTAAAAATTATATTCCTTTAAATCAATTAATAAAATAATAAATTCCATCTTCTAAAAACCGACCATTTAGTCTAAAATAGAAATATACAGTTTTTCATTGGGGGGGGTTCAGATGAAAACGATTTTAGTAGCTGGTGCAACTGGTTATTTGGGACGTTATGTGGTGGACGAATTAAAAGAGTGTGGTTATAAGGTGAAAGTTTTAGTAAGGAACGCTGAAAGTTTAAAACGTGAAGGTAAGTATTTTGAACCTGCTGTAATAAACAGGGTGGATGATATCATTGAAGGAGACATAACAAAACCTGAAACAATCAAAGGAATTTGCAACGATGTAGATTATGTATTTACATCTGTAGGCATCACCAAACAAAATGATGGTCTGACCTATATGGATGTTGATTTTCAAGGGAATTTAAATTTACTGAGAGAGGCTGAAATAAGTAAAGTTAAAAAATTTATGTACATTCATGTATTAGGAGATCATTTGAATGTGCCTGTACTGCAAGCAAAAAGGAAATTTGTTCAAGAGCTTAAACAAAGTGCCGTCAATCATATCATCATTAAACCAACAGGATATTACTCCGACTTAACAGAATACTTAGAAATGGCTTTAAAGGGAAGGGTGTTTATGATTGGGGATGGTAATCACAAAATGAACCCAATTCATGGAAAAGACCTAGCAGAATTTTGCGTGCAGGCTTTTGAAAACAACAGCGCAGAGCTTGAGGTTGGTGGACCAGAGGTATACAGCTATAAAATGATCGCTTCATTGGCTATTAAGTCTGCTAATAAAACTGATAAAGTTGTGACTCTGCCTATTTGGATGGTTAAACTAGCCATACGAGCACTAAAAATATTCAACAAGCGGTACTATGAAATGACATTGTTCTTTTTCAGTGTAATAACTAATGATGTTATTGCACCTCGTTACGGAAGAATAGACCTTGAAACATACTATAAAAATTATTTAGAGAATAAGGAAGATAAATTAAACGATGAGGAAAGCGATGGAAAAATCTAAAAAGAAAAAGGAACATATATTACAATCAACAATTGAGCTTATTATGGAAATTGGCTTAGAAAAAATCAGTATCAACAAGGTTGTTGATAAAGCTAAAGTAAGTAAAGGCGGATTTTATTATTATTTTTCCAACATTGATGAGTTGATCCGAGAAGCATTTATTTATTCTATTAATAATAGCTTAGAAGGGATGAAAGTTGAACAAGGAGTACCTTTAGAGAAAAATCTTAAGCAATTTATTAGAAAGTTAATTAAATCTATTAAAAATAATTCAGGAAACTTGTCAATGATGTTCTTGTTCATTAGCAAATGTTTTCATGATCCAAAATATAAACATGAATTTATTAAAATGAATAAAAGGATTATTGAAGAAAATGTTGCTTCTAAGGAATTAACCGAACATTATGCCATTGACCACAAATTATTAAAAATAGTTGATATGCTGAGCATTGGCATTATTGTACACGGTTTAATGGACGAAAACGAAGAAGAGCTTATTCAAATATGCGATGAAATTGTCGATAAAATAATTCTCTAAAGTGAATAGCATCGTTATAGATCATTTGTTTAAGGGTTCAGTAGTGTTGATTCCAATTTTATCACGTTTCAACTGACGCTAAGACTGCCACTTCAAAACTTAGGAAAATCACCGAAGTTTAAGTGGGAAAGGGTCTTGGTCAGATCCTTGTGGTATAAGTGTCAGTAATTACCTGATTGGTTCAACTAACGATCAGTGGAGGATGAAGGAATAGCTCCACTGATGGAAGTTTCACTTTATTATGCAACTAGATTTATTGAAGAGTGTTAATTTCTGTTCTTTGGTTATCGATTGATTTTCGATAATAGCTATTATTGTTGTATAAATCATGATGAGTTCCAGCTCCTGTGATGACGCTATTTTCTAGAACAAATATATTGTCCGCATCTTTTACAGTTGAAAGCCTATGCGCAATCATGAATATACCAATATTGTCTCTAATTAATGATTTGAACGTATCTTGTAAGAGTCGCTCAGATTTACTATCTAAATTCGCAGTAACTTCATCTAATAAAATAAATTTCGACTCACGTAACAAAGCTCTTGCAATCGCAATCCGTTGCTTTTGCCCACCAGATAGGGAATTTCCAAATTCCCCAACATGTGTATCATAACCATTCGGGAAACTCATAATAAAATCATGAGCATTTGCTTTTTTTGTTGCTTCTATTAATTCTTTCATCAGATATGTTTCGCTGCAGTCCATAGGTTAAGTTATCTTTGATTGTACCGTACAATAATGGGAAATCTTGTGGAACAAAGCTAAACATTTTTCTCCAGTTGCTAATATTGATAGTTCGATAAGATTGATGATTTAACGTCATATCTCCATTCTCAGGATGATAGAAGCGTTCAAGTAGATTGAAAATCGTTGATTTCCCTGAGCCACTAGGACCAACTAACGCAATCATTTTCCCAGTCTCTAATGAAAAGGAAATGTCGTCTAATATTTTTTTGTGTTCATCATAAGAGAAAGACACATTTCTAAAATCTAATCTACATACATCATGATCATAATGTTTGAACGAATCCTTTTTTAATGATTTATTCATTTCTAGTTCATCTTTTTCATTTAACACTTCCATTACCCTTTTGATAGAGCCTCGTGCTTCTTGGTAATTTGTGACAAACATATTCATAGCGAAGAAGGGTGATACTACTTGAATTAAATAAATAATAAATGCTGCTAGCTCACCGATCGTAATGATGCCACTACTAACTCTCCATGCACCAATTCCAACAATGACAATCAAAATAATAAATGAAAGTAAACCGTACCACAAATAGAGGAAAAAAAATCTGGAGATAAGGTGGTATATTGTCTTTTGAATCAGGATTTGAAGTGGATTTTTCCTCGAATAATCTGATTCAAGATTCAGGATGTGGATAAGTGTAAATGTCTTGGACAGATTTACTTCAGAAAAATCAAAATCTAGTTCTATTTTATCCACAATACGAGAACGACCATCGGATTGTTTGATTGTTATCTTATTTAGCAAAAGTTGAAAAAGCTGCTTTTTCTTTTCTCTTGTAGCCTGTTGAAATGTTTGAACATACTTTTCTAATAAATGCCGAACCACATCTGGTGGTATGATTTTCGTGTCTGATGAACTTAGTTGAACGCTAAGTTCATTTTTC
The DNA here is from genome assembly GCF_001742425.1 of Bacillus solimangrovi. Taxonomy (GTDB): domain Bacteria; phylum Bacillota; class Bacilli; order Bacillales; family Bacillaceae_N; genus Bacillus_AV; species Bacillus_AV solimangrovi. Next base: position 12,375 of record NZ_MJEH01000036.1, on the reverse strand, counting down.
TTTTGAGCTAAGTCATTTTTTGACTTAGCTAACTTCTGTAACCGTTCCTGTAATATGGAAACAGGGAAGAGGTTTTGTTCAAATGCTTCTATATATTTTTCTTGCAGGGCATTCGCTTCTTTAAGCTCTATTTCAATATTCTCTAACTGCTCTTTTAGTTTCACATTTTGGTGAATGGTGTCTTTATTAATATTTTCAATAGTATGATTAAAGCAAGCTGAGTCATTTAAGAATTCCGTTAAATGATTAATGACAGTATCTTCTGCATCGTATGCTTTAATTGAATTAGCTTTACAGGCAGAGTAGCCTTTGTTATGAAAATTACTACACACATAATAGCGATGTTTTCGTTTGCTTCCATCTTTTCGAGTGTAAGTAGTGATAGATGGAACCATACCTTGACCACAGTTTGGACATCTAAGAATACTACTTAACAAGAAAGGCTCGTTGGACTGACGCTGCTTAAATGATTTACTTTGTCTTAAGGCTTGTACAATATTCCAAAGCTCATCTGAGATAATGGCTTCATGTTTCCCTTTGACTATAATAGGGTTTGCATTTTTGCCACGTCTTCTCTTTTTATCCCAGTTTTCAACTTGTAACCATCGAATTTTACCGCTGTAGATAGGATTATCTAATATTGTAGCAATACTATTAGTGGAAAAGTGTCTTCCACGTTTAGTCCGATATCCTGCTTTGTTTAAGTGATTTGCTATAGCTTTAAGGCCTTTACCTTCTGCATATAAAGTAAAAATAAGTTGAACAATCTCTGCTTCTTTGGGATTTACAATAAGCTCTTTTTCTATAGAATCATATCCGAAAACTACTCCGCAATGGAGGCCATCAGTTGAACTACAAGTTTCCCAATTGGACTAGATGTATCGAAATTCTCCGAGTAAGAAATAAATTTTATTTCATATTCTTCGAACTTATCTAGAAGCGCAAGAGTATCCAACATGTTTCGAGAAAGACGTGATATTTTCCATACAAGTATAGCTTGAAATTTATCCTTATCAACGTCCGAGATAAGTCTTTGCATTGCAGATCCATTGATTCAATGATTTTCGAACTCACGGAACATTTGGGTTACTAATTCTATATTTGAAATTTCACTTCAACAACCTTCTCTATTATTTTTATATCTTCATAGGGTACTAGTTCTGGTTGTATTTGTGAGTTAGAGGGAATGAGCATGCAATTTTCAGCTATTCGTTTAATTCGTCTTAGTATGACTTCATATATTGAAGAATAATAGTCAATTAGATGAAATAACACAAAAGAAAATAGATGATCTCAGCACCCTTGCACCTTCTGAATTAGATAAGTTATTTAAAAAGAACGGATTATATAACAATACAACTCAAGGATTAGAAAAAGTTTAAGTTGCTGAAAGAACTAAGCCTTATGATATGCAACACACAAATCAAATACCAGTCATTACCTTGTTTAGTGGGAATGAACTCAATGATAAACTTAATCAAAGTGAGAATACATATCTGTAAACTCTGATCTATTAGGATATAAAGATGGATTTATGTTACATATCGAAAATAATGATATGTCTGGAGATCGAATTTTAGAAGGTGATTCCATCGTGGTCGTTATGCAAGATTTTGTTTCAGAAAATGATATAGCTTTATTATCTATAAATAATGGACCCTGCCATAACAAGCCCCTTAGGATCTCCTCCTGTTATTTCCGCTATGGCCTGCTGACTAAATATCCCATAGAAATTTTCGTAGTCTAATAATTGTATAGATAATTTATTTAAACTTAGTAAATAACGTTTTCTAATAAACTCTGTTTTGAAAATTTTTAAATGTAGTTTAACGAATAAACTTAAAGGAGCCTAAAAAAACAGGCTCCTTTTCATGTCTTCACTAATCAAAGAACATCTTCTAGTTCAACATCTGTATAAATTGCAATCAAAATTACCGCGGGTTCATTCCCTATATTTTCCACATAGTGCGGCACGCTCGCACTCCAACTAAAAGAATCTCCTTCTTCCAAAATAAAGGAATCTCCACCTTGCTCAGCAAGAACTTTTCCTTTTAATACGACATGGCATTCTTCTCCTTCATGAGAGTGTGACTGATCACCTGTTGAAGCTCCTGGTGGAAATTCAACGTGCATCATTCGAAGCCCGCCTTTTGATGTGAGATGTTCTATTTTAAGGTTTTCTTTTTGCATCGTAGTGTACTGACGTTCATTCTTTCTTACAACTCGCATTTTTTGCTCTTTCTCTAATAAAAGATATGGCAATGGAATGCCAAGGAAATTCGCAACGGTTTGCAAAGTATGTATAGAAGGAGAAGTGTTGTTGTTTTCCATATTGCTAATGAACCCTTTAGAAAGTCCTGTACCTTCACTCATTTGTACAATTGTAATTTGCTTTCTCTTTCTTATCTCCCGAATTGTAGATCCAATATCCATATAAAATCACCTCATTAGTTTCTTAATAAAAAACTTAGTTATATATTAGCAAAAAAACAATTGACAATTCAATATAAATATTGTTAATATACAAACAAGAAGTTTCTTTATATGAAATCTAATTTCTTATAAGTAAAATTAAAAACAGATACACTCTATTTTTTTGTTCAATAGTTTTCTAATATGAATATAAATTTAATAATGGAAATATTATTGGAGAAATGATAATAATAGCTATTATTTAGTTGCTTCAAGAATTAAGACGAAGAATTGTGTCTAAAAAAGAAGAAAAGAGAGGTAAGAACTTATGATTAAAACTGAATTTGATTTAAAAGTATTACCTGTGTTGAAGGAAAAAATCAAACTTATAAAAATGAGTAAAGGCGCAATTTATTTAGTCGGTCCTATACAACTACCTGTTAACCTTTACGGAGAGACATATAATTTTCAATGGTATTGTTGGTTAAAATGTGATGAAGTTACTGAAGACTACGAAAAAATTATACAAAAATTATCTTCTGCTAATTTAGCTGATTTACAGCAATCGAGTGTAATAACATATGGTGACTTTTCATTTGGAGATGATGCATTGATGAGATTACATTCTATTTGTCACACAGGAGATATATTTGGAAGTAAACGATGTGATTGTGGTTATCAGTTAAAACAGTCTATGAAAATGATTGTGGAGTACGGATCTGGCGCATTATTCTATTTAGCTAACCACGAAGGAAGAGGGATTGGATTATTTAGTAAGGCAATGGCATACGTCCTTCAAGAAAATGGATATGACACAGTCGATGCAAATGAAAGTTTGGGCTTTGTTGATGATTCAAGAGACTATGATGATGCCATACAAGTACTTAAAGCCCTTAGATCCAAACCTGTTAAACTCATGACAAATAACCCTAAAAAGCTAGAAGCATTGAAAAACTCCGGATTGAAGGTTTCAGATAGAAAGCCGATTTGGGGAGATATTTCTGAATTTAACCAAAACTACCTTCAGACAAAAATAAAACGTTCAGGTCATTTAGAGGAAGAGGGGTTGTATTCAATTGTATAACGATGAATTTTATATGGATTTGGCTTTGAAAAATGCATTAGGAATGAAAGGTCAAACAGACCCAAATCCCTTAGTGGGCTGTGTGATTGTAAATGACAATCGTATAGTAGGGATGGCTGCTCATTTAAAAGCAGGTGAACGACATGCAGAAATACATGCACTACGAATGGCTGGTAATAATGCAGCAGGAGGAACGATCTATGTAACATTAGAACCGTGCTCTCACTATGGAAAAACAGGACCCTGTGCAGCCGCTATTGTAGAAGCTGGAATTAAGAAGGTTATAATTGCAACACTTGACCCTAACCCTGTTGTATCCGGAAGTGGTGTGAAAATACTTCAAGACGCTGGAATAGAAGTAGTTATTGGGATTGGTGCTGAAAAATCACAACAAATGAATCAAGTGTTTAATAAGTTTATCGTGCAAAAAAAGCCCTATGTTACACTGAAATCCGGAATTTCCTTGGATGGAAAAATCGCTACGAATTCTATGGATAGCAAATGGATTACTTCTAAAGAAGCGAGAGAAGACGTCCATCAGCTCAGAAATGAAAATATGGCGATATTAGTTGGGGTGAACACCGTAATCAAAGACAATCCACAATTGACCACTCGAATGCCTAATGGTCGCAATCCGGTTCGAGTGATAATGGACTCTACGTTAAAAACTCCGATAGACTCAAAGTTAGTGACAGATCAACAGGCTGAAACTTGGATATTCACATGTGCTCATTATGATAAAGAAAAGAAGACAAAACTAGAAACTTTAGGAATAAAGATTTATCAGACGAGTGGAAAAAAGCAAGTAGATCCAAATGAAGTTGTGAAAATACTGGGTGAGAAAATGATCTCTTCTTTATTGATTGAGGGTGGAGGTGGGATTCATGCTTCTTTTCTAGAAAAGAAATTGCTTGATAAAGTCGTTCTCTATATTGCTCCTAAATTAATTGGAGGAAAAAATGCTCCGACTTTTTTAGAAGGGACTGGGATTGAGAAAATGAAAGATGCGGTCAATTTGACAGACGTAAGCATAGAAAACATAGGGAATGATTTTAAGGTTGTGGGTTATCCAGCTTACCTAAAAGAATAGTTCTAGGAAAAAGCAATGGACTTACTTTGAGAAGTATTTTTTTAAAACTTTGGTTTTCTTATGTGAATATAATATCTATATTAATAATAAATTAAAATCTCGATTCATCTATAAAAAAATGCAGGAGGCAAAACATGATGATGCCATCATTTTTTATCGCTCATGGAGCCCCAACTATAGTGTTGGAGAACAATGGATATACAAAATTTTTAAAGCAATTATCCACTGGTATCCCCAAACCAAAGGGAATTGTTATCGTTACTGCTCATTGGGAAAGTAGGATTCAACAAATTAGTAATGTTGAGAAATTTGAGACCATATATGATTTTTCTGGTTTCCCAGATGAATTATATAACATTGAATATCCTGCTCGTGGTGACAACCAACTGGCTCAAAATATTGGAATGTTATTTGATGATGAAAAGATAGCTTATGAAATGGATTCTAAGCGGGGTTTAGATCATGGTTCTTGGGCAATCTTAAAACTGGTTTATCCAGAAGCTAATATTCCCGTTGTTCAATTATCTGTTAATTCTGAATTACCTAATGAAAGGCAATATCAAATTGGCAGGATATTATCGAAACTTAGAGAGGAAGGAAATTTGATCATTTGTAGTGGTGGAACGACTCACAATCTCATGCAATTAGAATATGATTCACCACACATTCATGATTGGGCAATTCAATTTGAAAATTGGTTAAAAGAAAAAGTTGTGGGTTGGGATGTGGAAGCTTTGTTCCGATTTGAAAAAATAGCACCTAATGCTAAGAATGCTGTTCCTACAAGAGAACACTTTATACCCTTATTTATAGGGATGGGAACTGGAGATACAAAACAAAAAGCAAAATTATTACACCACAGTTTTCAACATGGAAATCTTAGTTTAAGTTGTTGGGAGTTTTAAGAATTTCTTATTGAAGAGGGATTCTAATGAAATGTTGATGTAATAAGTAGAAAGTGATTTGCTTTCTAAAAAAATAATAATTTTGAGGAGAGATTTAAGAAGAGTATCTATTTTGGGATAATCAGGATTTTATGAGGCAGATTGGACTAAGTGAATAAGGTTATTTAAAATGTTCATGTTACATGGACTCACGGTATAAACGTGCTAAAAAAACAGAAAGTATCCAAAATAATGAATCATAATTCATCATCATGATAAAGTAATTTGAAAAAGTAATAACCTCCTCGTTTTAGCAAGTCCACGAGGAGGTTATGGTTGTTCTTAACCAAAAATCCTGTGATGATATAAATAATAATAGGAGTAGGTTAACAAATAAACTTAAAGGAACCTAAAAGAATAGGTTATGTCTACAATGCCTGTCGTATCATTCGTTAATCTACTTACTATTTCTCCAGAACGTTTCTTTTGATAAAAACTCAAAGGTAAATCTAAAGCTTTTGCCCACAGTTTTTTTCGTATATTTAAAACAATTCTTTCTGCTACTCTAGATAATAAAAAACTAGATACAGCAGAAAGTATAGTGCTTACGACTAATAATATAATTCCTATTACAATCAAATCGTAATCAATATAGTCTTCTAGATTATCCATAATTTGCATAACCAATAACGATGTAATTAAACTTAATATGCTACTAATAACTGTAATTAGAAGAGGAATGATTAAAGCTTTTTTAGATACATTTGAAATTTTCCACATATGTAAGAATGAAGATGTTTTGTTCATGTTAAATGTTATTTTCTCCTAAATTTTCGCTCACTGATCAGAAACAAAAACTACATATTTTGTCTTTTTAATTCTACTATTAATTTTGGAAAAGTTATACAAGTGTTTTTAGTGATTTTCATATGAAATGGTGGGGGAGTTTTTATTTTCATCATCTAAAAAGCTAATAGAGGTACGATTACTTGGCAACGTTGTATTCAATCTATTAGATAATATAAAAAGGGAACTCTGTTATATTAGAGTTCCTCTTCATCTATTAAATCTCCCTTTAGTTGAGAAAGAGACATTATAATTCCATAATTAACTCTATCTCAGCGTAGGCATTCATGCTATGTTCTTTGTCACCATATATCCCATTTATCGAATTGAGCCCGAGTTTTGTCCAAAATCTAAGTGCAGGCCAATTCTTTATGGCTACATTTGCTCGAACTTCAGTATAGTGTTTTTCTTTCAATATACGTAACAAATCGTGAATCACTTCTTGCCCAAGTCCTTGCTTGTGATACTCCTTATCAATGTACAGATAATTTATATAGAAAGTTTCAGGTTTCGGATAGCCGTGATAGGTGGTTAGTATGCCAACAATTAGTCTAGATGCTTTCATTCGTATAACTTGAATTTTAAATTGTTCCTTTGTTCCATTAGGTGGTAAGTCACCAACAGTGAAACAGCGATAAACATACTCTTTATCTAAGTTACGTCCGTCCCATTTGTTTATATAATCGCCTTGTTCATATAATTTTTGAACGGTTTGAATTTCCTCTTCATTTAAGTCTTCGATAGTGAGTCTGTTCGTTCCCCAGCTCATTGGTATTATTTTTATTGACATTTATTAAGCCACCCCTATGTTCACTGACCATTTGAAAGAATCCCACGCATTTGTTAAATATTGAGAAAACTTAACCTGTATGAAACATCTGTTATTTGAAATATAAATGATAGTAGTAACAATCTTTTTATACGTGTCAGCTGATGCTAAGCTTCCCCCTTTAATGAAAGTCAACCAAAGCTATAAATGGGGGGGAGACTTGAGCATACCCTTGTTGTAGTAATCGTCAGTGTGAGAGTGTTAGTCTTCTATATAATCTGTTCTTACTTCACCTGGTAGAGTGAAGGACATAGTTCCTTCTGAATCGGTGATTTCCCCGCTAACAGTGCGTTTATAAGCAAGATTTGTATATGTTTTATTTTTATCTATCTTTCCATATTCCCAATGCATGCTATCTCCAAAAGAACCATTAGAATAATACAACATATCCTTATCAACTTTTGGATCAATTCCTTGAGCGTTCTTTATGTCCATCTCTAAAAAAGACTCAAGCTGACCGTAAGATACATCGTTAATATGAGCTTGCCAAGTACAAACGAGAAAGTCATCTTGAAGTTCTATCCATGAAATCGTATCACCAGAAATAGAATAATAACCTAGTGCTTCTCCTTCAGGGAAAATATAAGTGCGGTCATAGTTTTCATTTGGATACGATATGTCTAGTGGAGTATTTATATAGTGAACTGGTTGATCTAACTGAATCATCTCTGGTCTTGCTTTCTCTAGAGAACTACGATGTAGCATTTCTTTCTTCGCCTCACTTAGTGGAGAGTTAATAGTAATTTCTCCTTCAATCCAGCTCACTTCATAACCAAAGGTTTGTGCAATCAATCGTATAGGAACGTAAATGGTGCCATTTTTCAGCTTGGCAGGAGTTTCTAATGCTAGATCGCCATCATGATAAGCTGTTCCTTGTAATTGAGCCTGATGTGCATCAGGTTTTAAGGTTAAGCGTTCTCCCCATTTCTGAACAACTGCTGTAGATGTATTTTGCTCCCATTTTACTTGTGCATCTACTGCTTCACTTACTAAAAGTAGCGGGATAAGCGTTCGACCATTCTCAATAATAGTGGGAAGTTGATTGGTTACGATCTTTCCTTTTACTACGAGCTTAGTGTCATGGTTAGATTCAGCGTGACTGATTGACGGTAGAGAAATAAATAGGAAAGCAGTTAAAAGTATAAAAACAAGAGAAAATGATTTGTTCATCAATAATACCTTCCTTCATTTTATGAGTTTAATAAGATCATGATATAAGTCGTAAAACCTTAAGATAAGATCGTTATTCAACGAAGATCCTTTTTTTTCTCGGTTCTGATCGTTCTATTTCCCAAGGATTTTGAATGAGGTTACTATGCGACCCAGTAAAAGAAACTGTTGCTCTTTCAGTACCATGCTCGTACTCATAGTATACTAACATAGTCCCATCCCCATTATTTTTAAAACCCACAATTCCATGCATTGATAGAAAGTAAGGTTTTAGTAAAGGGTCTTCTATATTCATTTTTGTTATTTTTCCAGAGAAATCTTCAAAATTAAAAAGTATTCCTTTTTTTCCAAGTTCATATTGTCCTTGTACAACAGCTTTTCCATCTTTAATTTCAACGATAGTACCTGTATGACCATTATAGTAGATATATTTATTTGTCTCACCTGTGAGAAAGATATATTCGTGAAATGGGCTAACTGGATTATCTAGAGTCTTAAAATCTGGAGTTAGTGGTAAAGAAATTGCAGCTCTTCGTGCAGCTACTTTATCCTCTTGATTTAAAGAATCCATATTAAATGCGTAGTCATTTGATGTAATGAATACCATTCTACGAATACTTTCATATTGCACATGATAACCTAGTGACTCTGTTATAAATCGAACAGGCACAAATATACGACCATTTGTCATTTGAGCTGGAATATTCATTTTAATTTTATTGTTATTTTTGTAAGCCACTTGACTATTCGCTTTGATAATAAGTGTGTCTTCATCTGCATTTTGTATCGTGACGGTATTAGAAGAAGTATCCCAACCATAAGATAGACCTAATGTTGAAAGCGTACGGATAGGGATTAACAAGTGTTGATCTTTTAAATAAGGATAAACATCTGTCTGAATAAACTCACCATTTACATTAATCTCTACATTCGCTTCCGCTAGATTGTCAGAATGGTTAGCTGATGCAGTCGAATAACTAAAAAATAAGCAGAAAACAAATATAATTGATAGTACAAATTTCTTCAACGAAAATCCTCCTAGTAGTATATTCTTAAAAAAATGTGAGAGATACTTTTATGTTATAATAACATTTTTTCTCATAAACTATCAAAAAATGGCAATTGTTCGATTTATCGTCAATAATGTAGCTTGTTAAACAAAGACTTTTCTGAATGAGGTATAAAAAAACAGCCATTTCATTGAAGAATGGCTGTTTTTATTATGCTATTAATAAAGCTGGTTTTGCAGAGTAATGAAAGTTCAATTACTTCAATCTGAATACGTTTCCCCTTTTTTTAAGTCTAATATATGATTATTTATTGAAATGGTATGTTCATTAATCCACTCAACATCAGCTTTGTCCATATGATAATCATCATTAATTGTTTTTTTAAACCATAGTGGCCCATCTAATTTTCCTAATACTCCAAATGATGTGGTGGCTCCGCCGTTTGTAAGATAAAATTCAATTTTGTAATTACCATCAGGAGAGTGTGTAATTTGAAACAAATCTTCTACAAATATCAATCTTATGACTCCTAGAAAAAGGACGATTGAAAATAAAGATGAGAGAATGATTGTAAACCAACTTCTGAACTTTGCTCGTTTATTCGTTTTATCTTTTAAACCTAATTTTCCAAATATCAAAGAAGTTGCGGCAAGTGACCAAAGTATGTAGGCGGGGACTATTGACCAATTGAAAATAATCAAGTTCAACCAAATAAGTAAAGTTAAAAAACATAAATAAAAAGACCATCTATTAAATTTTCTAGCCATAATTCCTTCCTTTTTTCGTATTTTCATATTCATTAGAGGGTAATTGGAACACTGGTTACACTACTCTTAATAATGATGTTTTTGTGTGTTAAAGATTATGACTCGTGTCCACTTTGATTATTTAAATATTTTAATATGTTTTTCCAAAATAAAAATAATAATATGCTAATTTTATAAATAAAAAGGATAGCCCAAACGGAGTCAGGGATGTAGTCTAATAAGCTTGTATAGTAATTTCCAGAAAGTTCATCAATGTAGCGTGATATTTGAGCAAACATTATCACGAATAGATACATAAAAAATAAAAAACAAATTGATAAAAAGATGAAAATTCTATCTTTCAATTCACACTCACTCCTAAGAATAATAACTCAAATATTTAGATTTTAGTTATTATTAAGATAATTATCCTAAAGATGCTTCTATATCACCTAATTCTACCCCAAGAGTTCCACTATATGTTGTTTCCACTTCACGCGTTGCTTGAATAGAATCATATTCTCTTCTAGTTTTTTGTTTACCCTCATAAATAAGCTCCCAATCACCCAATTTTACGTCGTAATTCTCATTAACACTTTGAATTTCCTATGTTTACCAGTATGGAGATAATGATTCAATTTTATCCTCATTACTCATAGCAAATGATTTCCCCCTTTCTTCAAATAGAATTATAGATAATATATGGTATTGTGTTATAAAGTCGAATGATGAATGATTTTGTTGCTATTTGTTTGAAAGAATAGAGGATTCAGTTTTCTTCTAATAAATAAAAAATTTGTGAAAAAATAAATCAGAGACTATTGATTGCTTGTCCAAAGTCAAATACTAAAACGATGCATAATAAAAAATAGATGTAATTGAATTATTTTATATTTCAATTATATGGAATCTAAGTATTATTTATTTAGTTCCTTCGTTAATGCATTGATGGCTGCCATTACTTCTTTAAGATTTTCTTCATCGTTCATTTCATTTCTAGCGTGAAGTAATGTAGGTCTAACAGACTCAACTGAACGTCCAAATTCATACATCCATTCATATCTTGGTACCATCCAAGTATGAAAATGATGAGTGGTATCTTCGTTGTAGAAGTAATAAACATATTCAATACCTAAAATTTCTCTTTGGGCTTTTCTTATTTTAGTTAAAATATTTATGTAATCGAATTTCTCTGCTTCTGATAATTCATCGAAGCATTTAATATGCCTTTTTGAAGCTAATATTATTAACCCTTTAATTGGATAAGCGACATCTTGGTGAGCATGAAAGTATTCAGTTTCAATTACAACGCCCCCATCAGGTTCAAGCAAACCGCTTGTAATTGCACAACTCAAACATTCAACTTCCACGGTTTTACCATTTGACAATGTAATTTCCCTCATCTAAATTCTCCTCCCAATAAAAAGCTCAAATTAAATATTTTCGCTTAATGAAAAATAAGTTTCTATATTTTTTATTTCGTCAAAAAAGGTGATCTTCAGTTTTTTTGAAGCCACAACATAAATGAGAATAGCGAAAAAAATAATATAACTGTTAGAATAGTTTATTTCTAGCTGATATTGTGCGGGATTCAAGAAATATGTAATATAATTGGCATTAAAAAAGACTCCTAATGAATAGGAGTCTTTTCAAACAAGCTTACTTTTGAACGTTAGCAGCTTGTGGTCCGCGTTGACCTTCTTCGATTTCGAAAGAAACCGCTTGACCTTCTTCTAAAGTTTTGAAACCGTCGCCTTGGATAGCAGAGAAGTGTACGAATACGTCGTCTTGACCTTCAACTTCGATGAAACCGAAACCTTTTTCTGCGTTAAACCATTTAACTGTACCTTGTACCATAACAAAATTCCTCCTGTGTGGGGTTTGCCCACTTTGTATTACTATTCTTGCTCTACATATCCATTCAAGACGAAAATTACTTTTTCAAGCCTTTCAATCCATCATCATGCACCGAACAACAATAATTAATTACAATATATCATGGATAAAAGCAAAAAGCTACCCTTAATATAAAGAAAAATTTAAAAAAATAATTCTGAATTTTATTAGAAGCGAATGTGAGCAACACTGTGTCCGCTTTAGCTTTGAAGCAATTCGTTACTGTCCCAAGTTTATTTTATTCTAAGTGCATTTTCCTTTAAGTGTAACTATTTGCTAAATGCTTACGAATCTTTGTTAAGAAAATATTCCGATTAAAAATGTGAAAGTTTTTTGTACACAGTTTAGCCCAAATTACTGAGCAAATTAGAACATAGGGAATTTAACCTATGGTACACTAATACTATT
>NZ_MJEH01000035.1 GCF_001742425.1 Bacillus solimangrovi | reverse complement strand
GAATGAATGAAGTCATGAATAAAGCGTTACAAATAGCCCCTGGGTTAGAAAATAGTACATATGTTGAAACAAAAGTAGGTTTTAGACCATTCACACCAGATTTCTTGCCCGTTATCGGTTATGTTCCGAATGTAGAAGGTTTACTTGCAGCAAATGGTCTAGGTTCTTCTGGATTAACGAGCGGCCCATATGTTGGAGCTGAACTTGCTAGTCTAGCATTAGGTAAACCTACTGAGCTTGACATAGATAATTATGATATAAGGCGTGCATTTGATTAATTAAATGTAATAGTAAGATTTGTTTAGTTTTGCTTTGTCCTTATGTATTTTCTATTGCGGATTTTAAAGGAAAAAAATTAAAATAGAGTATTAAATGAAAAGATGAGGAGTTAGTGGGAATCATTTACTTGAAACTATTACATTTATCATAGTTTTCATATGACATGTATGTCTGCAAAGATTCGTTTTTATTCTTTATAATCAGAATTAACTTAAGAGGAAAAGGATTTGGTTATAAATGAATAAACAAAAGCAATCTGAGTTGAGAAAACAAGTTTCGCCATATGAAAAGTCTGATTTTACAAGTAGTATGACTCAGCTTTTTACGACATTTATTCCGTTTTTTGTCGTTTGGTTTCTGGCCTATCAAAGCCTATCCATTTCTTATCTTTTAACGTTACCTCTTACAATGATAGGGGCAGGATTATTAGTTAGAATTTTTATTATTTTCCATGATTGTTGCCATAACTCGTTCTTTAAGAACCGTCGAGCAAATGCGATTCTTGGCACGATTACAGGTGTTCTTACATTCTTCCCATTTTATCAATGGCAACATAGCCATTCTGTTCATCACGCAACGAGCGGTAACTTAGATAAGCGTGGGGTTGGTGATATTTGGGTTATGACAGTTGAAGAATATAAAGCAGCGTCTTCTTGGAAGCGTTTATCATACCGTTTGTATCGTAATCCATTTGTCATGTTTGTTTTAGGTCCAATTTATATCTTCTTGATTTTGAATCGGTTTAATCGCAAAGGCGCAAGGAGCAAGGAACGAATGAACGTTTACTTGACGAATATTTTAATTGTTGGATTAATTGCATTACTATGCTACACGATTGGTTGGCAGCAATTTTTACTTGTGCAAGGTCCAATCTTTATGGTTTCTGGTGCTGCAGGTATTTGGTTATTTTATGTGCAACATACTTTTGAGTATTCCTATTACGAAGAAAATAGTAAGTGGGAATATGTGAAGGCTGCCGTTGAAGGAAGTTCATACTACAAACTTCCAAAAGCTTTGCAATGGTTTACAGGTAATATTGGCTTTCATCATGTTCATCACTTAAGTCCAAGAGTCCCTAATTACAAGTTAGAAGACGCGCATAATCAATCTGTACCGTTGCAACACGCACCAACGATTACTTTAATGACGAGTTTACATTCACTTAAATTTCATTTATGGGATGAAGAAGGCAAGAAATTTATAGGTTTTAAACATTTGAAGTCTCTAGCTCATGTGAAGCCTATGAGAGTTCAGGCGAAGTAATTAAATATACGAACTAGACCTTTCATATTTGTAAGAGCAACAGTTTTGAACAAGCTCAAACAAGTGTGAAAGGTTTTTAAATTGTTGCATGATGTGGAGTTGTCAATTAATATAAGGAAAAAAGAGGTTTTATATGTTTAAAAGGTTTATGACATTTCAAAAAAAGAACAATGGCATATCTCCATATATATGGGCCGTTCTTTGTATTTTACCGTTTTATTTTATATTTCAATCTTCCTCAACGATAGAAATCATCATCGGGATTCTTCTTACAATTTTATTTTTTGTGTTTTATCGTTTTGCGTTCATTTCCAAAGGAGGATGGCCTGTCTACCTTTGGACGTTCATATTAATCGCGATTTCGATAACTTCAACTAGTCTTTTCAGTTATGTGTATTTTGCTTTTTTCTTAGCTTATTTCATTGGAAATATAACAAAACGTGTTACTTTCTTCATCTTATATTTTGTTCATTTAATTAGTACTTCAATATCGATTAACTTTAGTATTATTAATAATGGTTCCTTATTTTTAGCGCAATTGCCATTTGTAATCGTAATTTGGATTAGTGTCATATTGCTTCCATTCAGTATTCATAATCGTAAAGAGAAGGATCATCTTGAAGAAAAGTTAGAAGATGCGAATAAAAGGTTAGCTGAATTAAGTAAATTAGAAGAAAGACAGCGAATTGCTCGTGATCTTCATGATACGCTAGGCCAGAAGCTGTCTCTAATTGGGTTGAAAAGTGACTTAGCGAGAAAGTTAATTCATCAAAACCCAGAAAAAGCACGTAATGAATTGAAGGATGTTCAGCAGACAGCAAGAACAGCGTTAAATGAAGTGAGAAAAATGGTTTCTTCAATGCGTGGTATTCGAATCAATGATGAATTGCCACTTGTTAAGCAAATTTTAGATGCAGCTCAAATAATGTTCATTGGTCAAGAAAAAATCACATTAACAGGGGTTTCTCCGTTAACTGAGAATATATTAAGTATGTGTATGAAAGAAGCAGTGACAAATATTGTGAAACATAGTGGTGCAAAAACGTGCACCATATCGATAAAACAAACGTGGAAGGATATTGTGTTAACGATTCATGACGATGGTGTTTTTAAGATTCGTAATCAAAAAGAAGGGAAAGGTCATGGCTTAATAGGAATGAGAGAGCGTTTAGAATTTGTCAATGGTGACTTAGAACTCATGACTAATGATGGGACAACATTAATAATACGTGTGCCAATTGATGTGAAGCAGACAGATAGGGAGGAACTTGAATGATTCGAATTGTTATTGCAGAAGACCAACAGATGTTGCTAGGAGCGTTTGGTTCTTTACTTGATTTGGAAGAGGATATGGAAGTCGTCGGAAAAGCATCGAATGGGGCAGATGCGGTATCACTTGTTCACAAATTTCAACCAGATGTCTGCATTATGGATATAGAAATGCCAGGTAAGACTGGGCTTGAAGCTGCAGAAGACCTTAAAGAATTCGATTGTAAAGTAATTATTTTAACGACATTTGCACGTTCGGGATATTTTCAGCGTGCATTAAAAGCAGGTGTAAACGGGTATCTGTTGAAGGATAGTCCAAGTGAGGAGCTGGCAAGCTCTATTCGCGCTGTTATGAGGGGAAAGAGAATGTATGCACCAGAACTAATGGAAGACTTTTATAGTTCAGATAATCCTCTGTCTAAAAGAGAGAGAGAAGTTTTAGAGTTAGTTGCTGATGGAAATGATACGAAGGAAATTGCAGATAAATTGAGTATTAAAACAGGTACAGTTCGTAATTATATATCAACTATTTTAGAAAAATTAGAAGTGAAGAATCGTATCGAAGCAATTACACAATCGAAAGAAAGAGGTTGGTTTAAATAAGCAATCGCCCGTAACTAGGCGGGCGATTGCTTATTGTATGTTTATCATCGCACACTACTTACTTTTGTCCATGTGGATTTAGTCATCTCTTTTGAGAGTAGGTGGAACTTCATCAGGATCAACTATTAACTCGATTAAGGTTGGGCCACTTTCGCTCATCGCTATGTTAATAGCATCTTCAATATCTTCTAAGTTTTGAACTAATATTCCTCTAGCTCCCATAGATTCGGCAAATTTAACACCATCTAGTGCAGGCTGAAAGACAGTTTTAACAGAACTACCAAACCATTTTTTCATTCCTTTTTCAACCATATCGATCTTTCCGTTATTGAACATGAAGAAAATCACATTCGCAGAAATGTCCACTGCAGTAGCTAGTTCTGTTCCGTGCATATACATGCATCCATCTCCGGTTATACATGCGACGATACGAGTTGGTGAAGCAGCTTTCGCTCCAATTGACATCCCGATCCCATTTCCCATTGCGATAAATAGGTCATCAAATATGAATGTACCAGGCTGATAGGTATCAAAATACTTTACCCCATAATAGGCATGACTACCTGCATCTGCAAATACTAATGTATCATGTGGTAAGTGACGGCGAATTTCTTGTACTGCTTCAGCTGAAGACATGAAATCACGATGCTCATTACTAATTACTATAGGAGTTTTCGGTTGTGGTAGATCGCGACTTATATGAGGTGTCTCTTTTTGTAATAATAGATGTAAATTTTCTTTTGCGTCACCTTCAATAAACAATGTCGGACGTGTAATCATCTTGCCGACAAATGTTCGATTGTAGTCAAAATGAATAACTTGTTCAGGGTACATCTCTTCTGTAAATCCAGCTGTTGACATATCACTAAGTGAGGAACCAATTACAATCATGACATCAACACCTGATAGTAAATATTGGTCTACCTCAATAGATCCACCTAATCCAAATCCTCCTATTGATAAATGATGATTCGTTGGAAATGTTCCTTTTCCACCTCCAGTTGTTGAGACTGGAATCTGCCACTTCTCTGCAAACTGTACTACTTCTTCATAACAACCTGAGGAACGGACACCTTTTCCCAAGAGTAAGAGTGGGCGCTTTGCCTTATTCAATAAATCTGCACAGTTATCTAGTGATGTAGAAACGGTATGACTTATTGTTGGAATATCGACAATAAACGGTTCGATATCATCTAAGAGCACGTCTAACGGAAACGATAGGTGGACAGGCCCTTTTGTACCTGAGAATGCTTTTTCTAGTGCATGTTGAATATATCTTTCAGTGAGCTCCTTTCGCTCTACACGTGCGCTGAATCGGGTTACAGGTTCAAACATTTTAACTAGATCTGTAGAAAAGAAGGATGAATCTTGTGCGAATGACTTGCCTGTTTCTGCAGCAGACATACTGCCTGTTAGAAATAGAACTGGAAGATTGTGAGCCATTGCTTGTCCTGCTGCTGTTATTAAATTTGTAGCACCAGGTCCAGAAGTACCGAGTGCAACACCTAGTGTTCCAGATTGCAAACTATAACCACTAGCTTCATAACCTGATGCGCATTCATGTCTGCTTAAAACAAAGGAAATTCCTTGTTTTTCTAATTCAAAGACAATTGGTCCGACGGGTTTGCCTGGAATACCAAACACATGTGTTATATTCCAATGTTTAATATGATTTACGAGAATAGAAAGGACTGTTTCAGTCATGTGATATCCTCCGTTTCTATAGATTCATTAAGAGGTAAATAGATTTTGAATGTTGTACCTTCTCCTAAGGTAGAGTGAACAGTAATATCTCCTTGATGATTTTGAATGATTCGATAACAGATCGATAGACCGAGTCCAATACCTTCTTCTTTAGTAGAAAAGAACGGATTAAACAATTTCGCAAGCAAAGTATCTTCAATTCCTGCTCCATTGTCTTCTACAACGATAACGACTTCAAGATTTACCTTCATTAAAGAAATTGTTATCTTCCCTTTTTCTTCTATAGCATCTAATGCATTTTGTATAAGGTTAATTAATACTTGTTTAATTTGTGACCCATCCATCTTCAGGAAAATCTCTTCTTCTAATTGATTGTTTATTTCAATTGAAGCATTATGAAGCAAAAATTGACTTTGCATTAAATTTGTTGTTTCATCAATGAGCGTTTTAATATTGATTAATTCTTTTGATGGCGTTTCAGGTTTAGAGACGATGACAAAATCATCGACAAGTTTTTTTACTCTTCTAAGTTCGTTAAGTACTAATGTCAAATACTGCTCTGTTTTAATGTCTTCTTTATGCTTTTCCATAACTAACTTCACAAAACCCATAATTGGTGTGAGTGGGTTACGTATTTCATGTGCAAGCCCTGCACTTAATTTTCCAATTGCAGAGAATTTCTCTGAAGCGATAATTTCATCTTCGAGCTTTCGTCGTTCAGTAATATCACGAAATTGAATGAATCCTCCTTCTAATCTATTGCTTTCAGAATAGAGTGGAAAAGCATCAATAATACATGTTTTCCCGTTAGAGAAGGTGTGTTCTACATCTTGGAATTCCTCTTGATTTTGAATAACTTTTTTAAGAATGCAGGATATATCGTTATAATTTTCAATTTTATCTCCGATTATTTCTGATTTTTTGACTGATAGTATTTCTTCTGCAGTTGCATTAAAATCTATGATTATCCCGTTATTATCAGTAATGACAATCCCATTTTTTATGGAGCTAATCATCATTTGATTTAATAATGATAGACGTTGATTAGTATCCCTTAGCTTTAATTCACGTTCGATAGAGTCAACGGCTGAAGAGACTAAACCAAGATGAAAGGGACTCGAATTATCAACAGTTGTCATGAGTGTAATTGTGCCACTAGTTTTATCACAATCAGTTAAGCTGAAAGGGCACGTGCTACATGAATAGCCGTGAAGCATATGGAAAAAGTGTTGTTTACCGACAACTTGAATAGGCTGTTTATGGGCAAGGCTTAATGTGACAGAGTTTGTACCTGATATCTTTTCATTAAATATTAACCCCTCGCCTAAGTTTAACGAATTCAATAACAATTCATCTCCAAAGCTTTCTATGACACCACCATTGTCATCTGTTATAAAGATGACAGTTGGTATTTTTTCTAAGAAAGCGAGTAACTTTGTCATGAAAAACTTAGTCATCGAAATAAGTTCCTTATATTCTTCTTTCTTTTGATTTAATGCATCATCTGATAGTTTTGAAACGAGGTTCGGTTTCTCAAATGGAGAAAGTCCATATTCATATTTGCAACGATAATTTGCATTTAAAATGTATAGTGGATCAATATTCAACCATTTTCCCTCCTAGATGACTTAAGTAGGTCATTGAGTTGTTTCTTGTAAAATTTCTTGTAGCACTTCTATACCTTGCATTGCTTTTGGGAAACCAACATATGGTAAACAATGAATGATGATCTCAATCAACTCCTGCTTTGACATCCCAATATTTAACGCTGCTCTATAATGAAATCGTAATGCATTTTCACAACCAGGCTGAGCAAGTAAAGAAGAAAGTGTTAACAGCTCTTTTTCTCTTAATGTAAAATGGTCACGTGAATGAATTTCACCATATGCAAATTCAACTACATATTTCGCTAAATCTTCTGAAAAATCTCTAAGTGATTCTAAGCTCTTAATACCTGAATCACCAGATAATGTATGTAAAGTATCAAATCCAACTTCTTTATTAGACAAAATTCCACGCTCCGTTTCTATTAAACTATTACTAATCTAAAGGTAGCACAGAACAACTGAAATAATTGTCGAAATTGATAGAAAATTATATTATTCAAAAGATATTACAAGTAGTCAACGTCTAGACTCATTTCACACCATCCGTGTAGCTGACTTATGATATAATTTAGTGAATGAGTTTATGTAGTATAAAAAAATTTGTAATCAACACATAATGTCCATTAAGTTGATTTAATATGAAAGTGAGTGGAACTATATGGGTCGAAAGTGGAACAATATTAAAGAAAAAAAAGCATCAAAAGATAAAAATACAAGTCGTATTTATGCAAAATTTGGGCGTGAAATATACGTAGTAGCAAAACAGGGAGAACCTGATCCAGAATCAAATCAAGCATTAAAGTTTGTACTTGAACGTGCAAAAACGTACAATGTACCGAAATCAATTATCGAACGTGCTATCGAAAAAGCTAAGGGTGGTTCAGAAGAAAACTATGATGAGCTTCGTTATGAAGGTTTCGGACCAAACGGATCGATGGTTATCGTTGATACACTGACAAATAACGTAAATCGTACTGCATCGGAAGTCCGTGCTGCATTTGGTAAAAATGGTGGAAACATGGGTGTAAGTGGTTCAGTTGCATATATGTTTGATGCGACTGCTGTCATTGGTATTGAAGGAAAGACGGCAGATGACGTACTTGAAATCTTAATGGAAGCGGACGTTGATGCTCGGGATATTCTTGAAGAAGATGGAGCTGTAATTGTATATGCTGAACCAGAGCAGTTCAATGCTGTGCAAGAAGCATTGAAGAATGAGGGTATTGAAGAATTCACAGTTGCTGAATTAACGATGCTTGCTCAAAATGACATAACATTGTCAGAAGATGCACGAGCACAATTTGAGAAGCTAGTAGACGTATTAGAAGATTTAGAAGATGTTCAACAAGTGTATCATAATGTTGATTTAGGTGAGTAATTTAAAACGAAAGAGATTATCTTTTCTTATATGAATGATGATAAAATGCTTCCTTACTTGTAGATTGTTCAAGTAAGGGAGCATTTTTTTGTGCAAAGCATGTTTATTGAGAGGTTATCCTGTATATAAATTTTTTTGAATAATAATTGCGAAACTATCAGTAAGATATATTTGGTATTTTTATTGTTAAATGTTAATATGTGCGTTATTATCTATTTGGGAAAATAATAGTTCCATTGTTTTGATAATCTAAAAAATGAAAATATGCAATTTACCACACACAATCTAATGGAGGAAACAGATGAGTTTGAGATCGCATAGAGTTAGTAAACTATTAATTGTACTATTAAAGGTGGTTATTGCACTTACTTGTGTAAGTATCGTAACGACATTTATAGCGGTATTTTTTGAGCAAATTTATTTGAAGATTATGAAGTTTGATGCTCTTATAGATATATCTACTGCACTAATATTTGTTATTGCATCGATAATGTATCTTGTATGGTTGTTTAAGATTCATAGAGATCTTAAAGATATGGATTTTAACTATTCGATAACAGCTGGTGGAGCATTGGCAAGAGTGTTAGTTCCAATATATAACATTTGGGGGATATGGAATATATATTCAACAATGGCACGATATTTAGTAAATGATTTAAATACAAAAAGTATTGGTTTAAGATTAAAAAAGATAATAATTTTCTATTATATTCTTGAATTAATATCACGTCTTTCAGGACAACTATTATTTTGGGATATCACATTTATAGATGGGTATTATTATGAATTTTATTTAATATCTTATATCGTTGATTTAATACTAGTTGTTTTTTATGTTCAAATTGTAAGGATTGTTATGAAGTCAATAAAAGCCTTGTCAGAAGAAAATGGAATATCTGATTTAAATATTATGTAGTAAATATGCTGCTCAAATTAATTTAGTAATAAAGAAACAGTACACCTCTAAGTATAATGAGATGTAGCGATTTTGTTGTGTTGACTGAATGTAGTGGATATAATAATAAATGATCATTAGCACTCTTGTAGATAGAGTGCTAATGATTTATAGTTATGTATGTAAATTGAAATTACATAAGTTTGAACGTTGAAAGGAGAGGTTATGATGACTACGAAGCAATTTAAGGCTGAGTCGAAACGATTATTAGAGATGATGGTTAACTCCATCTATTCCCAAAGAGAGATCTTTTTAAGAGAATTAATCTCAAATTCAAGTGATGCGATCGATAAAATTTATTATAAGGCATTAACTGACGAAGCTCTTAGTTTTGATAAAGATAATTATTATATTACAGTTGAAGCAAATAAGGAAACACGTACGTTGAAAATCTCTGATACTGGAATTGGAATGACGAAAGAAGATCTAGAGAACAACCTTGGAACGATCGCCCAAAGTGGTTCGTTAGCATTTAAGAGTGAAACGGAACTGAAGGATGGTCACGACATTATCGGTCAATTTGGTGTAGGGTTTTACTCAGCATTCATGGTGGCGGATGTTGTAACAGTAATCAGTAAAGCTCTTGGAAGAGAAGAAGCGTACAAGTGGGAATCAAAAGGTGCTGACGGTTATGAAATCGTACCTATTGAGAAGGACTCTGTTGGAACGGAAATTATCCTTTCTATTAAGGAAAATACTGAAGAAGATTCATATGATGAATTTTTAGAAGAATATCGTCTACAAGCAATTATTAAGAAGTATTCAGACTTCATTCGTTATCCAATTAAGATGGATGTGACAAATAGTCAGTTGAAAGAAGGCAGCGAGGACGAGTATGAAGAGGTAACTGAAGAGCAAACGATCAATAGTATGGTTCCGATTTGGAGAAAGAATAAGAGTGAGTTGTCCGATGAAGATTATGAGAATTTCTATGCGGAGAAGCACTATGGGTTTGATAAACCACTAAAGCATATTCACATTAGTGTGGATGGTACTGTACGATATAATGCAATTTTGTTTATTCCAGAGAACATGCCATTCAATTATTATTCAAAAGAATATGAAAAAGGGTTAGAGCTTTATTCAAACGGCGTCTTAATTATGGATAAGTGTGCGGATTTACTTCCTGATTATTTCAGTTTTGTAAAGGGTATGGTTGACTCTGAAGACTTATCGCTCAACATTTCTCGTGAAATTTTACAACATGATCGCCAGTTGAAGGTGATTGCGAAAAATATTCAAAAGAAAGTCAAAAACGAGCTGAAAAGCTTGTTAAAAAATGATCGTGAGAAATATGAAGCATTTTATAAATCATTCGGAACACAATTGAAGTATGGTGTGTATAGTGAATATGGTGCACATAAAGAGTTACTGCAAGATTTGTTAATGTTCTATTCTTCAAAAGAGAAGAAGATGGTTACATTGGATGAATATGTTTCACGTATGCCAGAAGATCAAAAATATATTTATTATGCAACAGGTGAATCACCTGAACGAATTGAAAAATTGCCTCAAACAGAACTAGTATTAGATAAAGGTTTTGAAATCTTATACTTTACAGAAGACATTGATGAGTTTGCAGCGAAAATGTTGATGACATACAAGGAAAAAGAATTCAAATCTGTATCAAGTGGTGACTTAGGCATCGAAGCAGACGAAGCTGAAACGAATACAGATGAGGAAAAACAAGAAAATAAAGATCTTTTTGAGAAAATGAAAGAGATTTTAGCTGATAAAGTGAAAGATGTTCGAGCATCGAAACGATTGAAGTCACACCCAGTTTGCTTATCAACTGAGGGAGATGTTACGATCGAAATGGAAAAAGTACTAAGCGCGATGCCAGATAATCAAAATGTCAAAGCTGACAAAGTTTTAGAAATTAATGTGAATCATGACGTTTTCGAATCGCTGAAAGCTGCGTTTGATAAAGATG
The DNA here is from genome assembly GCF_001742425.1 of Bacillus solimangrovi. Classification (GTDB taxonomy): domain Bacteria; phylum Bacillota; class Bacilli; order Bacillales; family Bacillaceae_N; genus Bacillus_AV; species Bacillus_AV solimangrovi. The sequence goes on along the minus strand of NZ_MJEH01000035.1, from coordinate 18,526 downwards.
AGGAGAAAGTTAGATTATATACAAATCTTCTCTATAATCAGGCGTTACTTATTGAAGGGTTAGAAATTCAAGACCCAGTTGAATTTACAAATGATATTTGTAAAGTAATGGCGTAATAGAAGTTATACAGCAGCAGGGAGTTCCTAATTTATTTGTTTACCTATTGTGGACAAACAGTTGAAATATCATCTTACGACTAAGACCAAATCACATTATGATTTGGTCTTTTGCTTTAGTTTGTCTATTAATGTCGTGTGGTAGAGAAGGAATGAGAGAATCACTATTGAAAATCTACACTAATAAAAATGAGGTGGCTACTATGATTACGATTAAACGATTAAATGAATGTACGTTACAAGATGCAATAACTGCTTGGAACGAGGGGTTTTCTGGATACTTTACTGATGTACAGATGACGATTGATGTTTTTTTGAATCGACTAACACAAGAAGGATTGTCAGCTAACCATTCTATTGTTGCTTTTGATGGTAATAAACCAATTGGCATCGTATTAAATGGACTAAGAATGATAGATGGAAAAAAGGTTGCGTGGAACGGTGGAACAGGTGTCGCAACAACATACAGGGGATCAGGAATAGGGAAAAAACTAATAGAAGAAACGTTAGCAATCTATGAAAAGGAAGGTGTTGATATCGCCACTTTAGAAGCTATTAAACAAAATGAAAAAGCCATTCGGTTGTATGAAAAATTAGGATATGTTATAGAAGACAAATTATTCTTTTTCGCTCATGAAGGTTCGTTTGAAATCAATCCTTTCCAAGACTACTTAGATGAATACAAGTATATAAAAACAGTTCCTCTAGCTGTTCAATATCTTTCGTTTTATAAAAGTATGTCTAGTTGGCAAACTCAGGTTAAGAGTGTGAGGGATGGAGAAGCTATCCTTGCTGTCGATTCCCAAACTGGGGAAAAGGTAGGATATGCGTTTTTAAAGCGCAATTTTAATGATGATGGATTACATGTAAGTACAGCGCTTTATCAATGTGAAACAGCATCAAATAGGAATGATCAACAACAGGTAGCTGCAAGTCTATTATCACAATTATTTTCTCCATTCGATCAAAAATTAAAGAGGATAACAGTGAACTTATCATCAAATAATCAATCAGTAATCTCGTTACTACAGGGAGCTGGGTTTGAGAAGAGCGTTGAACAAGTTTATATGAAGAAAATCTGTAAGTGACTGTTTCAATTTAAATAGAGGTAGTAATAAAGGAGTTAAAATATGCACTTTTATTGAAAGTGAGATCATTTGATTCATAAAGGAACGGCTATAATCTTTTGTTATTATTGAATTTTCATTGTTGAAACGGATATGAATATATAAGAAAGCTTAGTAATGTTCATTCTAAATGAATGCACTCTTGTGATGAGGAGGTCAATCTATGCACAGGAAATGGTGGAAAGAAGCAGTAGCTTATCAAATCTATCCACGAAGCTTCATGGATGCTAATGGTGATGGGATTGGTGACATTCAAGGTATTATTTTAAAGCTTGATTATATTCAACAACTTGGGATTGACCTCATTTGGATCTGTCCAATTTATGCTTCACCGAACGATGATAACGGTTATGATATAAGTGATTACAAGCAGATTATGGATGATTTTGGTGCGATGGAAGATTTTGATGAACTGTTAAAAGAAGTACATAACCGTGATATGAAGTTAATAATGGACTTAGTCATTAATCATACGTCTGATGAACATCCATGGTTCATTGAATCTCGTTCCGCAAAAGATAATCCATACCGAGATTATTATATATGGAAACGTGATAAGAATGGGGCAGAGCCAAATAATTGGGAGTCAATATTCAATGGATCTGCTTGGGAGTATGATGAACGAACAGAAGAATATTATTTGCATGTTTTTTCTCGAAAACAACCTGATTTGAATTGGGAAAATCCAAATGTGCGTCAAGACTTATATGAGATGGTGAACTGGTGGTTAGATAAAGGGATCGATGGTTTCCGTGTTGATGCGATTTCACATATTAAGAAAGTAGCGGGATTCCCTGATCTACCGAACCCTAAGAAGAAAAAATATGTTCCGTCATTTAAAGGTCATATGAATCGAGAAGGTATTCACGTTTTTTTAGAAGAATTAAAACATGCAACGTTCGATCGGTATGATTGTGTGACAGTAGGTGAGGCGAATGGTGTAACCGTTGAAGAATCTGACCTATGGGTGGGAGAAAAAAAGGGAAAGTTCAATATGATTTTTCAATTTGAACACTTAGACTTATGGGGAAAAAGTACAACAGGTGGTTTAGACATCCATACACTAAAGAAAACGTTGACAAAATGGCAAATAGGATTAGAAGGTAACGGATGGAATGCTTTATTTTTAGAAAATCATGACCAACCTCGATCTGTGTCCACTTGGGGTAATGATAAGAAATATTGGAAGCAATCGGCGAAATGTCTTGCAACGTTGTATTTCTTCATGCAAGGGACACCGTTTATTTATCAAGGCCAAGAGTTAGGGATGACAAATGTTCAGTTTACCTCTATTGACGATTATCAAGATGTTGCTACAAAAAACCTCTACCAAACGGAGTTAGCGAACGGAAAGAAGCCTCAAGAGATTATGAAGGTGATTTGGAAAAATGGGCGTGATAATTCACGCACACCGATGCAATGGGATTCTGGGGAAAATGCAGGTTTTACAACTGGGAAGCCGTGGATAAAAGTAAACCCAAATTATAAAAGCGTTAATGTTGTACGTGAAATGGAAGATGATGATTCGATCTATCATTATTATAAGAAACTCATTCAAATGCGGAAAGATAGTGAGTTGGTCGTTTATGGAAAGTATGAGTTGATGTTAGAAGATCATGACTATTTATATGTGTATACAAGAGCGCATGGTGAAGAAGTATTACTCGTCATTACAAATCTATTTCCAACGATAACGAATTTTATATTACCTAAGAAATTGGCTGGAAAATCATCACAACTGCTTTTATGTAATTATGAAGTTAGTGCAAAAGAAGATGTTCGACACTTTGCACTAAGACCATACGAAGCGAGAGTATATAGGTTTAATTAGAGCATTACAAGAGAAAGACCTTCTATATTCAATATAAAAGGTCTTTTCTGATCTCATAATGTTTAAGTGTACTCATTAAAAAATAATATGTGCTATGAGTACGATAATTGGAAGTGTGATAAATGTTCGTTCAATGAAAATAATTACTAAATCTTTGAAGCTAACCGGAATTTTTGAACCTAACAGCAATCCGCCTACTTCAGACATGTAAATAAGTTGTGTAACAGATAAAGCAGCAATAACGAAACGAGTTAGTTCACTTTCGATTCCACTCCCAATTACAGCTGGTAAGAACATATCTGCAAATCCAACTACAATTGTTTGAGCAGCTTCACTCGCTTCAGGAACTTGTAGTAGAGATAAGATCGGCACGAATGGTGCGCCTAAGTATTGGAAGACAAGTGTGTGTTCTGCAATGACTAGAGCGACAGTTCCGATTGCCATGACAACAGGAATGACACCAAGCCACATATCAAGTACGTTTTGGATACCTTGTTTCGCAACCTTTGCAACATTTCGATTTTTCTTAGCCTGTTTAACAGCTTGAATCACACCCCATTTGAAGCTCGTATATTGTTTTGGAATGGATTCATCTAACTTAAGTTCAGTGCCTTCATATGCCGAATCTTCTTTACGAGATAATGGTGGAATACGAGGCATTATAATTGAAGCTGCTAATCCAGCAAGTGTGATCGTTAAGTAAAAAGGAATGAAATATTGTTCAAGATTCATATAACTTATTACTACGATTGTGAACGTAATTGACACGACTGAGAAGGTTGTACCTATAGTAGCAGCTTCTCGTTTCGTATAATAACCATCTTCGAATTGCTTGCTCGTTAATAGTACACCGATCGTTCCATCACCTAACCAAGAAGTAAGGCAATCCATTGAAGAACGTCCAGGTAGTTTAAAAAGTGGTCTCATCACTTTTGTTAACAGTGCACCGAATAGTTCTAGTAAACCAAAATTCAATAAGAGCGGTAAAAAGAAGCCTGCTAATAAGAACACTGAAAACAAGACTGGAATTAATTCAAACATTAAGAGGCCACCAGTATACTCAGAAAAAATAACTTCAGGACCAATTTGGTATAAAGTCATGAGTGCAAAGACCATACCTAGTAATCTAACAACCAACCAAATAGGACTAACTTGAAACAAGTTTGTAAGGAATGAAGAATTTTGAACGTTCTGTGGGAGGAACTTGAAAAATATAGATCCTAAAACAGAAGCAACGATTAAGAAAGTCATAATAGTTGGAACAAGATCACCCAATGAACTAGTAATCATACTAGCAACATGAGCGACTGGAATTGAAATGCTATCCGCAGACGGGATCGGCACCATAAATAAAAATACCCCGATTAATGATGGGATAATAAACCATAAATAATCTAATGCAGAAAAAGGTTGTTGCATTGAATTGTTTTTCATGTAATCAGCTTTTTTTTCAATCGGTTCGATTATAACCACCTCATTATGTCTAATAGATCTCATAGAAAGCGCTTTCTTAAGGTTAATTCAGATTTTATTTTAAGTGAGATAATGTGTCAATATCGTGAAGTAGTATGAAAATATCAAAGTTCAGGAAATATTGAATAAAAATAAATTTTCGGTATATAGTAAAAATTCGCGTTTTAGTATAATAAACCATCAAATCGTTATAAATAAGTTAATATATGGTCGAATAAATGTATCTTTATAATTAATAGAATATCTTTATTTTTCAAAAAAATTATACATCATACAACTTTGTGTATATAAATTTTTTTCTGAATAAGCGAAAAATTAGTATTATACTTATATAATATAGCCACTTGGAAAATTGTGATAATTTACATATTAAAAATTACGTCTGCCACTTCAGCATTTTGAATAGCTTGTCCGTAGAATAGAAAAGCATAGATATAGCGTAAAGTTATTTGAAAATCCCCTGTAGACGTAACATAGTCCACCTACAGGGGATTATTAGTGGTAAGATTTCAAAAAAAACTTAAAAGTATATAAGAATTAACATTGATCATACTCTTGTGAAAGAAATATTAATGAATAAAAAAATATCATACTGATACTCGTATTAGGGACTTTCTTTGCATCATAAAAGAATATTTGAAATAGGGCGATGACATTTATGATATAAATTCAATAAATCTGCAAAAGTTCTTGATAGCATAATAAAAAAAGAATGGAGTGATTAACTATGATGAGTTGGCTTGATGGTTGCTCTGGCTTTCATGGAGGAAGCATGATGTTAGGAATGTTTCTATTTTGGGGAGTCCTACTTTTTGGAGGGTTTTACCTTCTGAAAAAATATTTAAACAGTAATACCCATTCCAATCAGCATCCAGTAAATATTTTGACTGAACGCTTTGCAAAAGGTGAGATTTCTGAAGAAGAATACGATTATTTAAAAGAGAAGTTAAGAAAATAATTGAATTTTTATGTGTGCCCATTTTATTTATTTCAGAGAAGTTTACTAATTACGGGTTATGACTTATTAAAGTATAAGGTGAGAATTCCCTAGTACTTTACTATATAAAGTTAAAAATGTGACAAAGCGAAAGTAACAATTTCTATAATACAGTGTCGGACCAATAATTAACCTTGAGCCATTATAAGCTGAGTATAATATTGAACATAATCAGCATAAATAGTGATAGGGAGATTCTAGTTAAATGTTTAAGGAGAGCAGCTTACATAAGTTGTTCTCCTTTTAATATAGGAATATAAACTAACCAAATTAATCATTAATCAATCAATTATTACTTATGGTGTTTAAAATGAAACACTTGGACTTCTTTGTTAGGTGAAATTTAAATGAACAACACGCAATGGTTAGAGTAGTATTACGAAGTATAAGGGTGGAATAACTTGAATTGATTTTCAAAATCGGCGTGCTTTATACTTATTTTTAAAAAGAATATAATAATGTTGTGTTAGAAGTAATAGATAGCAAGGTAAGAGAAAGGAATTGTGCGATGTTATTTGAATTTATGATTAAGGTTGAGCAAGATAAAGTTTATATAATCTCTGAAAAATTAAACTGTGTTGGTTTATATAACCTCACATATGATCAGCCTATTGAGGTTGAGAAGATTCAGAACGGTTACGGTGTAAAGCATTTAGAAGATGAGAAAATTGATTTTAAAATTTATGTGGATGAAAATGAAACAAGTCAAACATCTTCTGAATTCTTAAAGGTTATATCTGACGTTCTAAATATCTCAAAAGAACAAATACACTTCCAAAAAATCGAAAATGGTGGGTGGGATACATCATTTGATGATATTGAGTTAGAAAATGGATGGGTTATTTGTTATTCGGATGCAGTTGAACAATACGAAGGGAAACGAGTAATACGCTTTGATCCACTTGCTGCATTCGGAACAGGTTTGCATGAAACGACACAAGATTGTTTATCTCTGATTCTCAATCATGACTTTTCTGGACAGAGTGTTTTAGATTTAGGAACTGGTTCAGGTATCCTAACAGTTGGTGCTTTATACAAACATGCAATTAACGTAAAAGCAATTGATTATGAGACAGTTGAAAATGAAGTATTACATAATGTGCAATTGAACGGAATTTCTACTAATAATGTGCAAGTTTTACAAGAAGATTTATTAAATGGGGATTTCAAAATAAACAAGAAGTATGATTGGATCTTTATTAATATAGGTGGAGATGAAACAACTTCAATTGTTCAGCGCCATGACTTGCTTGAGAAAAGTGATCATTTTCTAATCTCTGGCTTAGTAGAGTGGCATATTGAACATGTGATAAAAATGTTTGTGGATGTTGGATTTACTATCGAAACAAAACTTCAAACCAATGAGTGGGTCACAATTTATTTTAAACGATACTGAATAATATACCTTGTATCTGAGTCTGTGTACTTATCTTTTGTACAATTGACCTTGATGATAACTTATCTAATTGGTTCAATGAAATCATGATATTAATCAGTTTCAATTGTATAATTATAAAATATCAGGTGACTTGAATGAATTAGTACGCTCATAGCTCTATTTTATAATTCTACAAGACAAGATAAATCACAGTGGGAGGTTTATACATCATGGTAAAGTTTGTTATTACTGGTGTGCTAGTTACATCATTACTTGGTGGAGTATTTTATTTCGCATCTGATGATGGTGATGTTACAGTATCTGAATCAACTGAAGTCAACAAATCAGAAGAGAATCCTATACTAAAGGAAGATATAGAGAATTTCGACCAAAAGATGCAGGAGCAAATGGCAAAGTTTAAAGCTCCAAATAATGAAAGTATGTATGATTTGTTAAATAATACGTTTGAAGATCCTAATTGGTCATTTGAAAGTGATGATTATAATGCAATGCTCTTTTCAGGCAAATACAATGATGAACAATATAATATTTTCTTCTTTTATAATGATGAGTCTGTAGATATGATTGTAGATGGTAATCAGAAAACGAGAGAAGAATATGATAAATGGGTTAAAGAATTAATTAATTCCTAGCTGTATGTATCTTTGTTAACAAATGATTATCACTAAGCATTAGTGGGGATGAAGGAACCCCCACTAATGCTTAGTTTTGTGTTAACTGAAGTTAAGGATCTTATCTTAAAACATAGGAAAATTGACTAACAATTAGTAAGAGCTCTGTAGGAAATGTAACTTTATTGATTTTGGTTATTTGTATAGTAATCATTCAGTAATTAAATTGGTGCAAATAGTAGCAGGATCTGAAGTTTCACAAATGTTTCCGTTGAAAACATTGTTTACACCAGCATCCCGAATAGCGAGTAGGATACTTCTAGATATATGATTTTGAAGCACTTGGTTATTCATCGTATCTGCTGTTAACGAAATTCCATCAGTACCACTATTTGTAATTTTATTTCTTATAATGGTGTTGTCAGTAGCTTCATACATAAATTCATCTTCATCTATATCTAATAAGATGCCCTCTGCACCATTATCTTTAATTTTATTATTTAGGATGATATTATCAGTCGCTCCTCCTAGAAAAACACCTTGTTCTACGCTTTGAACAATCTTATTATGGGTGACTTTATTTTCCTGGCTAAAAGTTGGGTCATTATTTCGGATAAAAACCCCTCTTTCATTGCCAATAATCTTATTTCCTTGGATGATATTGTTACGAGTTAAATCCCCAACTCGTATACCATCTCGTTCATTTCCAATGACTTTATTTCCTATTACAACTGTGTCTGTTACTTCATCATCAAGTATGATCCCATCTTCTACGTTATCCAACCACCGATTTCCGATAATAAGGTTATGAGAAGATTCATCCTCCATGATGAGACCACCTTCTTCGTTTAAAGACGCGATGTTCCCTAGAATAAGATTAAAGTCATTTTTAACATCCATTGCGTCATCCGCATTTTGAAAAAGTTTATTTCCGATAATGAGATTATTGTTTTCATGGATGTCAAATGCATCAACAGTAAAGCCCTCCATAAACCCATTTTGTACAAAATTATTGCCAATAAATAAACTATTCCCAGCTTGACTATCGATACCTTCGCCACCATTTTGATTAAACTCATTACGTATAAAAAAACTGTGACTCCCAAAGCTAAAGATTCCTTCAAATCCGTTTTCAACTAGTTTATTTTTCACAAAAATATTTCTGGATGATGTGTCTTCTACTAAAATTCCCGCTCCATTATCCGAGTCATCGTCTTCATAATTTCGAATTGTCAAGCCTTTAATGTGAATGTTCGATGAATCTGATATCGTAATGCCATTAACACCTAATCCAAACGTTGTTCCGTCTAGTACTGGTCCACCTATTCCGATGAGTTTAAGTCTGTCTTTGCCTGCACCAATCGTCAAAATTTCCTCATAAGGACTTAATGAGGATGAAATGATGATAATATCTCCTGAACTAGATGCATCTATAGCACTTTGGATTTTCGTAAACTGAGCTCCTTCCCCAACAGTGAGAACTTTTTGTTGGAAAAATATAATGCCTGCTATGATAAGAACGAAAAAGATCCCAAATGATATTAGCAAAATTGCAAATGTCCTTGTGAGTGAGTCTGTATTGTTAAACAATGGTTCACCGCCTTATGTTTGAATTCTTTGTACTTGTAAAATGTGTTTTAAGTAAAGAGATAAACGCATAAATATAGAATCATAATCTCGTTACAGAAGTAAAAAAGAGGAATTTCCATCAGTGAAGATCCTCGTTCACCTAACACTGATGGTTAGTTTTTAATAACAAGATTAAAAGAAAAAATTTTAATCCATGTATATTCAAATAAACCTATTTGATTTGTTATAGAAGACAATGAAAATTGGTTATAAACAGTCACTACTGCTGCTGTTACACCCTACGCAAGAAGATACCATTCTCCAAATCAAGAACAGTACAATTAGAATAATAGGGATGCTTAAGCTTAAAATTACTAGAGCGAGGATACTGCCGAGTAAAACCGATAAAACCAGTGCTGTAACGAACGCTAAAAAGAGCCCGAATGAAAAGAATCCTAATGCAATACCAGCACCAGTACAGGAACAACAGGTTGTCTCTTCATTAAGTTTGATTCCCATCCTTTCACCTCCTTATTTAAAATGTTTTCCAAATAGTATATGAATGAGCTGTTTTATTGCTACTGGCATTTACCTAATGATTTCATGGTTATAATAATTGGGTGTTTTAGGTTTGAGAAGTACATAATATTTCATATGAAGATAGAATCATAGAGAACTATACTTGTGCGTTATTTAATGATTTAGGAAAGTGATATTTTGTACGTGTAAAAAAAGTGATTAAAATGTTTGAGATTGAAAAGGTAATAGATAAATTCATTACAAAAATGATATTATTAGGACTATAAGGTTATAAATGGATATAAAAGTCTTGTGTAAAGATAGAATTGTCTTATCTATTTGAAACCGTAGTCATTTAGATGAGTAGATTGAAGTTTATTGTATAGAAAAGGGGGATAAAGAAGTTGAAGAAATTACTGTCAGTATTATTTGTTATAGCATTGATTATTAGCAGTTTCCCACAGCAAAGTTCAGCAGAAAGATATACTAATGGTTGTTATCCAGTGCCGTTGCATCCACGCTTTAAAACAGGGGGGTACTTAACGTTAGATGGAACTTATATTGAATTTGGTTCTGAAGCGGATTTGAATAAACCGAAGTTAATTTCGGTTTGCGTGAATAATGAATTTGTTTCTGTAGATGTTCCTATAAAGGAAGAAAAAGGTCAGGTACTAATCCCAATCAAAAAGGCATTGCAACATTTAAACGCTACGTTGAATTGGGATGGTAAAACGAATACAGTGACTGTAAGCTTAGATGATAAAGTAGCTAAGTTCATAATTAATAAGTCTGTTGCAGTCGTGAACGGTCAACAAGTTCAGATGGAAGTACCAGTCCGTATGTATGATGGTAACATGTATATGCCAGTTCAGTTTTTAGCTGAGCAATTTGATGTTGATATAGCCTGGTTTCCAGAGTATAATCTTATGCGCTTTTTTAAACATCCAGATTTGAGGATTACACCGTTGTTAGCAGCGGGCAAGAAGAAAACGAATGATTACTATTATGCACAATGGTTTGGTGTTTTTAAGCGCTTTTTGATGAAAAACAATGGACAAATTGAATTAATTGAAGTGCATGGAAAGGAACTTGTAATCGAAGAGTTAACAACGTCTTTTGAAAAGACTGGTGAGCGTAAAGTGAAGATGGAACTACCTATGTTCGGTGCAGCACATAAAAGTATCGATGGACACATTTATGTCTTGTATGGTGATAGTAATAGTAGAGAATCAGCAGAAAAGGTAGTTTATCGTGTTGTTAAATATGATGATAAATGGAATAAAGTAGGGCAAGTTGATATTACTGATGCATATGTGACAGTACCTTTTGATGCTAGTAATGCAACAATAGATACGAATGGGAAAGAATTAATCGTTCATACAGGACGACTACGTTATCAAGCTGAAGATGGTAAGCACCATCAATCTAATATGGTTATTAAAATTAACACAGAGGATATGACGCTATTGTATAATGGTGGACAATGGCCACAACCTTATTCATCACATGCATTTGCAACATATGCGCGTTTTGATGGAGACCGTTCAGTTTATGCAGTACACGGAGATGGATATCCACGAGCGATTGAATTGACAACAAAGAAAGATAATTTAATTGAAAATATATATACGATATTGGATATCCCAGGGGAAATAGGTCGGAACTATACAGGAGTATTTCTTGGAGGCTTAGAAGTATCGAAGGATAGTTATCTTCTTGTTGGTGCGAGTATATATTTGAATGAACATTATGGGAAAAATGCCTCAAGTAATGTATATGTTAGTGTTGTACCAAAGGATGCTGAAGATGAAAGTGAAGTGAAGATGGTATGGCTCACTAATTATCCAGTTGAGGAAGATACATTCATTATTGATACGTATTTAGTAAAAATGAATGATAATAAGTTTGTTGCACTATGGTATGAACCTTTAAAGAAAAGCCTAGGATACGCTGTTGTTGATGGTCAAGGGAATATATTGAAGAAACCTACATTAATAAAAGGAGCAATCCCACCAGGAGGTATTGACCCACTCGTATTAGATAACAAAATTATTTGGTATATATATGAAGGTGGTACTGGAGAAGGTACGGTAGAGTTATTTACATTAACAATTGAAGAATAAACAAACGATAAAAATCCGCTCTTATTGGAGCGGATTTTATGGTTGTATAGGAATATTTATTATAGGGTATTTTTCTGTATGATTTTGTACCTAAAGGTTGTTTGCTTTTACTTGGATTTTAATAGGTTCCTTGTATTGATATTACTTCTCTAAAGGTTTCGCTTCAAAAACTTTTGCTTCTAGTGGAGCTATTAAGTATTCACTTGCCTTTTCCTTAAAGGACGTAAAGTGTTCACTCATATTGTGGTTATGAACAGCTTCTGCATCCTTCCAAACTTCGACCATCGTATAGAGACTGTCTTTTTCAGTATCTTTCATTAAATCATAAGATATATTGCCACTTTCTGCTCGTGAAGCGGTAATAAGGGGGCGAATATTTTCAACAAAAGCTTGTTCTTTCGCAGGATTTACTGCCATTGTAGCGTGAATGATAACCATGTTCTTCTTCCTTTCTAAGATGTTATTTTTGAAAAAACTAAGCGATTGATGTTACTTCCATTCTGCAATCGTTTCGATAGGAAGACGAACCGATTTGTATCCTTCTTCAGCTGCTTTCCCGATTGAGATGAGCATAACAGGAGTATAACGCTTAGCATCTAATCCGAATGCTTCAGCCGTTTGCTCTTTCTCATAACCACCGATTGGGTTAGTATCATATCCGTGAGCACGAGCAACTAGCATCAGTTGCATAGATACTAAACCAGCATCGATTAAGTTGACATCTTTCTTCATTTCATCTGTTACACCTTCATACATTCCTTTAATTCCAGCTAATTGTCTGTCTTTCACTTCAGCTGGCATTAGACCTAATTCAACGGCTTGACTATAGATTTCATCTGCATAATCAATGCTATTCATATCAGCAAAAACTGCAATAACAGCAGAAGAGGTTTTAACTTGGTTTTGATTAAATTTCGCTAGTGGAGCTAGTTTTGCTTTTCCTTCCTCACTGTCGATAACAACAAAACGCCATGGTTGTAGATTTAAAGATGAAGGTGCTAAAGTTGCTTCTGATAAAATTTCTGTCATTTCTTCTTTGCTGATTTTTACAGTTGGATCATACATGCGAATAGAACGACGTCCAGTAATAATTTCATTAAAATCGTTTAATTTTGTATTGTTCATGGTGTTTACTCCTTTATGATTGGTTTAATTTTTTGTATTTAAATTTGTTCAACGTTATTTTGAATACGAGTGAGCATGTCTAAAAGGATAGTGCGTTCTTCGTCTTCAAACCCTTTAAGGACGTTTATTATGAAACGTGCTTTTTCTTCACGATAAGCCACTATCTTCTGATGACCTTCATCTGTAAGGCTGACAAACGTAATTCGATTATCGCTAGGGTTTTTTCGACGAAAGACAATCCCTTTTTCCTCGAGTTGTTTTAAATGTCTCGTTACAGCTGCTCGATCAATGTTCAACTCTTTCTGAAGGGCGGTTTGACTAATCTCGCCACTTTCATAAAGTTTGTGTAAAAGCTCAAGTCGTGACTGTCCAATTCCTGTACAGCGCTCAAACTTTGAGAGAATTTCCTTATGAATACCATATAGCTGATAGATAATTTCCTCTGATTTAGAACATGATTCAAGCAAATAGTTTACCCCCTTTCTTAAGTGGGAAATTAATTGATAGGTCAATCGTTGATACATCAACTAATTTACAACATTTTAAACTAGAAGTCAAACAAACTGTTTTATGTAAGGAAATTAGCGCATAGGTGATTGATATCAATGTGTTATGAAACCTATATGCTTCCATTCTAAAAAGGGATTAACTGAATAAAATTGAATAATGTTAGGAAAAGGTTAATTGTGCAAACTTATAAACGGTGAAAATATTAGATGCAGTAAAAAAGGTATTCTTTTAGATAAGCCTTCATAAAATGGTAAGGTGGTGAAATGATGCTAGAGTATGCTCTGTTTAATGAGTTACCTTCTCCAGCAGTATATCTTGATATAGAGTCATTAGAAGCAAATTGTCAAAGAGTTAGTAAGCTTGCAAATGGTAAAAAAATTCGAATTGCTAGTAAGTCAATACGATGTACACAAGTCATGCGTTATATTCTTAATGCTCATGAATGTTTTCAAGGCATCATGTGTTATCACCCATCAGAAGCTATTTATTTAGCAGAACAAGGATTTGATGATTTATTACTTGCTTATCCTTCAACTGATCAGATAGCGTTAGCTCGAATTGGTACACTAACTGAAATGGGTAAGGTCATTACAGTAATGATTGATTCTATCGAACACATCGACATATTATCTAGAATAGCTAACAATGAAGGTGTTCATTTTCGAGTATGTGTAGATGTTGATATGAGTCTTAATTTATTTGGTTTTCATTTCGGTGTTAGACGCTCACCAATTCGTTCTGTTCGAGATCTGTTGCCTATAGTTGAAGCTGTTCTCCAATCTCCATCCCTTTTATTAGACGGCATTATGGGGTACGAAGCACAAGTTGCGGGAGTTGCTGATCAGATGCCATCACAGCCAATTAAGAATCAACTTATTCGGTTATTGAAAACGAAATCATTACAAGACTTTCCGATAAGAAGAAAGGAAATGGTTGATGCTATTTTGGCAAAAGGGATACAGCTACGTTTTGTAAATGGTGGAGGAACTGGGAGTATTCATACAACTACGAATGAAGATGTCGTGACTGAGCTGACGGTAGGTTCAGCTTTTTATTCTCCTCATCTATTTGACTATTATAAAGATATTCAATTTTCACCTACGTTATTTTATACAACACCAATTGTGCGACAGCCGCATGATCACATATATACCTGTTATAGTGGTGGGTATATAGCAAGTGGGTCGACAGGTTTCGATAAACAGCCACAATTGTTTTTGCCAAAAGGTAGTCAACTCATTTCACTAGAAGGTGTTGGTGAAGTGCAGACGCCATTTTATTATAAAGGAGAGGGACAGCTTCAAATTGGTGATGTAGCTGTATTTCGTCATAGTAAAGCAGGTGAAATAGCTGAGAGATTTAATGAGTTTCATATACTTAAAAAAGGAGAAATAGTAGATAAATTTTTAACGTATCGGGGGGAAGGGATGTGCTTTCATTAGAAACAAAGTCGGTGAAAAATTGGTCTGAAAATGTACAATTTAGTCCTCAACAAATATGTAAACCGAAATCTATCGATGAAGTTGTGGCTATTGTTAAGGATGCAAATGTTGCTAAAAAAAGAATTAGAATGATCGGGTCTGGTCATTCGTTTACACCATTAATTGCAACGAATGATGTCCTCGTTTCATTAGATAATATGCAAGGTGTCATCTCAGTAGATGAGGAAAAGCAAATAGCTGAAGTATGGGCAGGAACGAAACTATCAAGATTAGGAAATGAATTACATGAGTTAGGATATTCTCAAGAAAATTTAGGAGATATTGATGTACAGTCAGTTGCTGGAGCTTTGCTAACTGGAACCCATGGTACAGGTTTGCAGCATGGTGTATTAGCGACACAAATAGAAGAAATGACTGTAGTGCTAGCTAATGGAGAAGTGAAGCAGATTAGTAAAGATCTAGACGAGGAATATTATTCTGCGTTTGCAGTCTCATTAGGCTTGCTAGGTATTGTTGTATCAATGAAGCTTAGGGTCGTGCCACAACGCAATTTTCTTTATGAAAGTAAGCGGATTGAAATGAATGAGTTATTAACTAATTTAGGGAGTTATCTAACAAATAATGAGCATTTTGAATGTTTTGCGTTTCCTTATTCAACGAAAATGCAAGTGAAAACGTTGAATGAAACTGAAAGAGATAGCCGTTCGTTAGCGTTTAAGAAGTGGAAAGTAAATACGCTTGAAAATAGAGCATTTTCAGCATTAAGTGAACTTTCTCGTAAACTACCAACATTAAGTCCCTCAATAAGCAGGTTTTCAGCTAACAGTGTTCCTTCAAGCACAATGATTGGACCAAGCTATAAGTTATTTGCAACAGAGCGATCCGTTATGTTCAGTGAAATGGAATATAGCATCCCAATCCACTCCTTCCAATCTGCATTAGAAGCCATCTTACAAGAGATTGATAGACAAAAATTCTCAGTTCATTTTCCAATCGAGTGTCGTTTCGTAAAAGGGGATGACCTATGGTTAAGTCCATCATATCATCGTGATTCTGCTTTTATAGCTGTTCATATGTACAAAGGTATGCCATATGAAGAATATTTCGAGCAAGCGGAACAAATTTTACAGTCATATGGAGGAAGACCACATTGGGGTAAGTTACATGGGATGAAGCATGAACAGTTACTTGAACGTTATCCGATGCTACCTAAGTTTTTAGAAATTCGTGAAGAGTTGGATCCTAATAAGATATTCGTGAATACCTATACTGAACAGTTGTTTAACTTAGGATGAAGACATGTTCACATCTGAATAAATTGCCTAGTTATATACAGGAACATGAATTAAGAGGATAAATAGGTTTTGCTTTTATTTATGTTGGGAAGATAGTAGTTATAATACCTCATATTAGATAAAGTTAATATTAATTTATAATAATTATAATAAAGTATTGATTTTTAATTTAATGATGTTATTATAAAATCATTAATGAAACTTTGAGGTGATGATCAAATGAGTAATAAGAAAAATAATTTAACGACTAGTTGGGGTGCTCCTGTAGGAGATAATCAAAATTCTATGACTGCTGGTTCTAGAGGACCTACTTTAATTCAAGATGTTCATCTTCTCGAAAAGCTTGCACACTTCAATCGTGAGCGTGTACCTGAGCGTGTTGTTCATGCAAAGGGAGCGGGTGCACATGGATACTTTGAAGTAACAAATGATGTAGCAAAATATACGAAGGCGAACTTTTTGTCAGAAGTAGGGAAGCGAACTCCTTTATTCGTTCGTTTTTCAACGGTAGCTGGAGAGAATGGTTCAGCCGATACAGTTAGAGACCCACGTGGTTTTGCAGTGAAATTTTATACAGAAGAAGGCAACTATGATTTAGTAGGAAATAATACACCAGTGTTCTTCATCCGTGATGCGATTAAGTTCCCTGATTTCATTCATACGCAAAAACGAGATCCGAAAACACATTTGAAAAATCCTAATGCCATTTGGGATTTCTGGTCATTGTCACCTGAATCGTTACACCAAGTTACGATTCTCATGTCAGATAGAGGCATTCCAGCTACATACCGTCATATGAACGGCTATGGTAGTCATACGTTTAAATGGGTTAATGAACAAGGTGAAGCAGTATGGGTTAAATATCACTTTAAAACAGAACAAGGGATTAAAAATTTAACATCAGACGTAGCAGCTAAGCTTGCTGGTGAAAACCCTGATTACCATACAGAAGAATTATTTAATGCAATTGAAAGTGGAGATCACCCTGAGTGGAAAGTATATGTTCAAATTATGCCGGAAGAAGATGCGAACACATATCGATTTGATCCATTCGATGTAACGAAAGTATGGTCACATAAGGATTATCCGTTAATTGAAGTTGGTCGAATGGTATTAGATAGAAATCCTGAGAATTACTTTGCAGAAGTTGAGCAAGCAACTTTTTCACCAGGAGCATTCGTACCAGGAATTGAGGCGTCACCTGATAAGATGCTTCAAGGTCGATTGTTTGCATATGCAGATGCACATCGTTATCGTGTAGGTACAAATCATAACCATCTTCCAATTAATCGCCCTAAGTCTGGTTATCATAACTATCAACGTGATGGACAAATGAGATTTGATAATAATGGTGGAGATTCAGTATATTACGAGCCTAATAGTTTCGGAGGCCCTGCTGAGTCTCATGAGAACAAACAAACACCTTATTCTGTTTCAGGTGAAGCAGACAGCGTTGCATATGATCATCATGATCACTATACACAAGCAGGTGACCTATACCGCCTACTAAGTGAAGATGAACGGACACGCCTTGTTCAAAATATTGTTGAAGCAATGAAGCCAGTCACTAAGGAAGAGATTAAAATTAAACAGGTTCAACATTTCTATAAAGCTGATCCTGAATATGGAACTCGTATTGCTGAAGGACTAGGTCTATCTGCTCCTCAAGAAGTGTAATTAACAAGGATTAATTGAGAATATTATATTTTAAATGAGAAAATTAATGTGCGGTTTAATAGATTAGTAGTACAAATAAAAAGGTCATTGCATACACGTATCATGCAATGACCTTTTTTATTTTATAAGTACAGAACTAATTGTTTTTATCTAAACACTCGTTACACTCCAAATCAATTATTTCTCCATTAAACATTAGTTCTTTTAGATCATCTAAATTCTTCACACATAAAAACTGTTGAGGTGGAAGAAGATCTAATAGAAGTAGGAAAACTTTCATATTATCTTTTCCATTTGGCATAATTGATACCGTTTGAACGAAGGCAGGTGTATCTTCTGGAAAGAGTACATTTGTCGCGAATTGTTTTGCCTTTTCTTCATAACAATCTAATATACAAGCGAAGCGATCTAAGCTTCCTGGTTCAAATTCATCAATACAATCACGAACACATGCTAACGTTTCTTTCCATGTTGCCATTACAATTCCCCCTAAGTTAATTTGTTTTTGATATTCAGGGGTAATATATGTAGGTAAATGATATTGTGTGAACAAAATCAGGGTGCAGAAGGTACTGTTCACTTTTCAATTTCATCATATTTGTACAATCATATTAATAGAATGTATGTATATAGTTTTCAATATTTCAGCATTATCTTCTATTGATTATTTGCATAACGGTCTAACAGTTTTTTCTTATGAGATTGAAAGATT
>NZ_MJEH01000034.1 GCF_001742425.1 Bacillus solimangrovi | reverse complement strand
ATTAAGTCCTCTTTTAGTTCTATAACTTTTTCAAACCAATTTATTTTTTGATTCATAATAGTCACCTCTACTCATTTTTTCACTTGTTGATAAGTCTCTTTATCACAAATAACGAATAACTTCGCATCATCCCTTATTGGTTCATCAAGCCTACGATTAATATTCAACTCATCTCCGTCTGCAATTAAAGTTGCACCTTCTTGGAGCAATGCCTCAAAAGCATCTCGATAAGTATTCCAATTTTGACGAACACCTACCTGAAATAAGTCATCACCATGAGTATGACTCATTAATTGTGAATAAATTGATGTTACACCATTCATGAAAACAGACCTTACTGAAAGACGTGATATCGTCTCATGACTTAATACAAATTCATCAACGTTTACATGTGTAAAATTCTTAATATGCTCTTCATCAAGAATTTCCACCGTCGTATGCACTTTAGGTGCATATGATTCAATTGTTGAAGCAATTAACAACGTCTTCCCATCTGCTAATTCAGGCTCTTTAATTGTATCATCACTAAAAATTAATACAGCTTTAGCATGTTGTACATTAGACATTTTCATAGTAAGTTCTTTCGTAGCATTTCCTTGTATATAATGAACACGTTCATTTAATAATGGTGCTCTTTCAAGCTGGTCAATAACTACAACATTTGTATCAGAAGATTCCATTATTTCCTCTACTGCAAACTTTGCTTTTTTTGACCAACCGATAATAACAATATGATTTTTCCCTCTATACTCCATCTTACCCTCCTCACGTTTCTTACGAAAGTCAGCAAACCATTCAACAATCTTTCCTATTAATACACCAATTAGTCCAATTCCAATTAAATAAAGAATTACCGCATAACTCCGTCCAAGTACAGTTACAGGATAATAATCACCATATCCTACTGTTGTAACAGTAGTCATTACCCACCAAAATCCTTCAAATAAAGTCGGAAAGGTTTCAGGTTCTAAAAAAGTGACCATAATTGTACTAAACAAAATCAAAGTGAAACTTGCTGAAATTAATACCCAATTGTTAACCTTGAGTAATTTTAAAAAAAGCGAGCGAAAAAAATACAATGACACCCCTCTTTTCCTCAATATTCCACTATTAAGAATAGCATGCTCTATGCAAACAAGAAAGAGTTGTAAACATTGACCACGCTTATAAAAAGTAATATGCAATAATAATTTCAACAGCTCTGCATTACTATTGTACTTAGTTAAAATTCGTTATTTATATGACCTTTACTAGAAACTTTAAATTTTTTAACAATATTTCAGTAAATTTCTTAACAATTTTCATGTATTGTTGAAGGAATCTTAGCGAAAAATGTCAAATATGAATATAAAAAATAAATTATTAGCAGGATTTTCTAATTTAACGTAGAAATAATCATAACATTCTGCTAACAATACATATACTAATATTACATAATTAATGCATTTTATTTTTACTACAGAAACGGGGTGACTATCTACAAAACCATGTAAATATTGATGTTATGCTATTAATTTTCTGTAAACTCAATCAAATTGCTGGATCTTACACACGCATGTCATGTAAAATAAACGTATAAAATAATTTTATTATAAAAGTGTGTTCAATCTGATAAAAAATTGTGCTTAGTATAGCTTATTGTGAACATACGTTATAACTTAATAACTGCTTATTGGTGATGTCCAGCTAGGTTTTTGGTTCAATTCCTTTGTTTAAAATGAAGATTTCAGTTAAACAAGTATTTAAGGAGTGGTTTTTTGAATCCTGCAACTTCACGTATGCTGACTCGTGTGAAATCCGTTTATTTGTTTATTAATGAACATGGAATAGTAACAACAGAGGCTCTTGCTGAAGAGTTCGGAACAACTTCCAGAACAATTCAAAGAGACTTAAATGTATTAGCATACAATGATCTTGTACGTAGCCCTAGTCGCGGAAAATGGACCACCACTAAAAAACGAGTTAAAATCACATCATAATTTGAGCTAGGCGAGTAATTCCCGACTACAACTTTGAAAGTTATTTTTTCATATCCAATAAAATATATAGACGTAAAAAACCGTAGTTATATCTACGGTTTTTCTTTGTACAGCAACTATTAAATTTCACCTTCTCCAAATAATACCCCAATTTCCTCGTCAGTCAATTCACGATACTCTCCGTAACGCAGTGTCTCATCTAAAGCAAGTGCTCCCATCTTAATACGCATCAAAAAAGTTACACGTTTGTCAACTGATTCAAACATTCGTTTCACTTGATGAAATTTACCTTCTGTAATCGTAAGTTCGATCTCTGATTCTTCTCCACTTTTAATAATATCTAATTTTGCTGGTTTTGTTAGATAACCGTCATCGAGGATGACACCCTTTTGAAATGCTTCAACGTCTTTAACTGTTACATGTCCATCAATTTTTGCATAATAAACTTTTGGTACATGTTTTTTAGGTGATAGCAATTGATGAGCTAACTTACCATCATTCGTCAGTAACAACAAACCAACTGTATCTTTATCTAAGCGCCCCACTGGAAACGGTTCAAATACAAAGTCTTCCGTTTCAAGAAGATCAACAACTGTTTCTTGATTCAAATCTTCAGTAGCAGAAATTACTCCATCTGGTTTATTCATCATTAAATAGATAAATTCTTTATAATTAACTACTTCACCATGTACCGTAACTGTTTCCACGTTAGGATCAACATGGAACTTCCCATCTTTTATTACTTGATCATCGATTTTTACTGCCCCTGACTTTAGCAGCTTCTTCGTGTCTTTTCGACTTCCATAACCCATATTTGATAATAGCTTATCAATTCGCATTTCATGCCCTCCTTATATTAATTATTTCTTATCAACCTGAATGTATAATCGACAGTCTTATATTTTAGTTCATAACTAAAAAGTAGACGGCACGATAACTCGTTGCCGTCAATTAAATGGACAATCTATTAAATAATCGGCTATCGTAGCTAATGATTAAGTGCTATACGACAGCTCTTAATCAATGTTCTTCTTTGTTTTCTTTAAAAATGCAAAACGTTGTCCTAACAGAGAACCTGCAAGATTGAAACGATAACTTAGTCCGCCATATACGATAACTCCAACTAACATTGAAACTGCTAATACAAATCCTGATTGAATTCGTCCATCTTCAGGAGCAATAAATAGTTGAAGGATATATTGAGTTAGTGCTGTAAAAATAACCATCAACAAAGTTAAAATAATGATAAACAAAGACCTTCGCATCAATATGTTATATCGAACTTCAGTATGTTTAGCAATAATCCATAAATTAAATCCTATTGCAAATAAATAACCAATCATCGTTGCACTTATGGCACCGTACACTTCAAATAGCTTAATAAGAGGTACATTTAAAATTAACTTAAAAAAGAGACCGATCAGTAAGCTAATAACTGCATAACGTTGCTGGTTTACTCCTTGCATCACAGACGTTGATACGATAAAAAGCGCAAAGAGTAGCGCAGCTGGTGCATAAAAACGAAGAACTGAACCACCAAGTTGAATATCTTCTACTCCATATAAAAACCCGTAAGCAGGATAAGACACAACAGCCATACCAATTGCTGCAGGTGTAACAAGGAACATAATAATTTGTAAAGCTTGCGAAATTTGTTGTTTCATAATTGCATTTTTCTGTTCAGTAAAAGAAGCTGTAATCGTTGGGATTAAAGTTAATGCCATCGCTGTTGCAAATGCCACTGGAATAAGGATCAGTTTGTGCAACCAAAAGTTATATAAACCGAATAACTCGCCTGAAATTGCACCTTTTCCAATTGAAGCCATTGCGTTATTAAAAGTAAACATATCTATCGTCTTAAAAAGAGGATTTGCTATACCGACAAATACAAATGGACCTGCATATGTAAGTAATTCCTTGTACATTTGCTTATAAGACAACTTTGCTTGATAAGTATTTTTCAAGAGAAGCTGATCAAGCTTCGACTTCCTCTTCATCCAATACCAAATTAGAATAGCTAATCCAGCTAATGCACCAATAAATGCTGAGAAAACGGCAAAACCAACTGCTTGGGTTACTGTACCTTCCAGTACGTTAAGTATTACATAAGCACCACCAAGTAAAAATATAATCCGAACAATTTGCTCAATTACTTGTGAAACAGCCGTTGGTCCCATTGATTCGTATCCTTGGAAGAAACCTCTTATTAGACTCATCACAGGAACGATAATAAGAGCTGTACTTACCATCCGAATGACATATACGACATCCTCAACACTATGCTTACTCTCGAGTGTTATGATTTTAGGAGCCATAAATGGGGCAAGAGAGTAAAGCGCCAAAAAAGAAACTACTCCTGTAGCAGCCATTAACGTTAACCCTGAGCGATATAAACGTCTTCCTGTCTCGTAATCACCAAGTGCATTGTATTTAGCTACAAACTTGGAAACTGCCAGCGGAACACCCATCGTCGATATGCTTAATAAAATTGTATACGGATCATATGCATATGAGAAAAGCTCCCCGCCCCCTTCATCCCCAATTATCGCTTCAAATGGAAATGTATATGCTAATCCTAGAAATTTCGACAGAAAAGTTGCGGCAGTTAGTATTAGCGTACCGCGAATAATTTGCTGCTTGGACATGATACTCCTCCTCCAGCTTTATAACAAAGCTGAAATCACACTTTATGTAAGATAAAACTTATATTATATTTAATATTCTTTATTACCCCTTGTTGATTAGTTATCATATTCTAGTCATAATAGGAACATGTACCAACAGAGGCAGACCTATAACGTCTCTCACTATATCCCTTTATTTTAAACTAAATATCTTATCGTCAATTGACACGTCTATACAACAATTGACATGAATTAATAACAACTTTATCATTTTATCATAATTTTCAACTCTCCATTAGTAAAAACATTTTCCTATTCTTGATTCTTTATGATAAACAAGTCTACTATGTAGAAGAACTATTTTTGAAAGTAGGTGTCACCTTGAGATATGATGTCATAGTTATCGGTGGCGGTCCTTCTGGATTAATGGCCGCTATAGCTGCAAGTGAATACGGAGCAAAAACTTTACTTATTGATAAAGGAAATCAACTTGGGAGAAAACTTGCCATCTCAGGTGGAGGCAGATGTAACGTTACAAACAGAATGCCAATTAGTGAAATTATTAAACACATCCCTGGAAATGGACGATTTCTTCACAGCGCATTTAATGAATTTGACAATGAGGACATTATTCAATTTTTCGAGCAGTTAGGCGTACCGTTAAAGGAAGAGGATAATGGAAGAATGTTTCCACAAAGTAATAGTGCACAATCAGTCATTGATGCACTATTAAATCGTCTCAAACAACTACATGTTGATATTCGCACTGACACTGCTATTAAAACTGTTAAATATAATGAAACAAAAGCAATTGGTGTTACGCTAAAGAATGGAGAAGAAATTGATTCAAATGCTGTTGTTGTTGCTGTAGGTGGGAAGTCAGTGCCCCATACTGGTAGTACAGGTGATGGATATGCTTGGGCGAAAAAGGCTGGACATACAATCACAGACTTATTTCCAACTGAAGTTCCACTCACTTCAAATGAACAATTTATTAAAGAACGTACATTACAAGGTCTCGCAATTAGAAACGGAGCACTATCAGTCATCAATAAAAAAGGAAAGAAAATTGTTACCCATGCAATGGATTTCCTCTTTACTCACTTTGGGCTTTCAGGACCTGCTGCTCTACGTTGCAGCCAATATGTCGTAAAAGAAATAAAAAAACAAAATGGACAGGCAATAACCGTTAGCATTGATCTCTTTCCAAATCAAAACAATGAACAAGTGTTCCAAGTAATTCATAATAAATTAAAACAAGCACCGAAGAAAGCGATCAAAAATTTACTGAAAGATATCATTCAAGAACGATATTTACTTTTTTTAATGGAACGTTCTTCTATTGAACCAACGTTAACTTACGCTCATATAAGTAATGAGCAATTGCGTACTTTTGTAGAAAATACAAAAAATTTACAAATGAAGATTAATGGTACACTTCCGATTGAAAAGGCGTTTGTAACAGGCGGTGGAGTCTCTATTAAAGAAATTCATCCGAAAACAATGTGTTCAAAAGTAAAAGAAGGGCTATATTTCTGTGGGGAAATATTAGACATTCATGGTTATACAGGTGGTTTCAACATAACATCTGCACTAATAACTGGAAGATTAGCCGGACAAAATGCTGCAATGAGCGAAGTGTAGCCATTCTACTTCGCTCATTCTTCTATAAAGACGACCATTGCGGAAAAACAAAATATTTGCTCCCCTACATCATCTATCGTTACAGCTGTTTGAAATTGAATGTCTCGTATGCTATCCTTATCAACCGTTATTAAAAACTCATTCACAACCTCTTCTAAGTCGGATTCATGTTGTTCGTCGAAAAGCTTCACTTTCAACAAGAACTTCACCACCCTTTTTTTTACATATGGTTGTTTACGCTCTTATTCATAATAATTCCTCTTTTGCTTAATCCATCTTTGCATATACTTACTTTTAATTTTTGAAAGAGTATTCTTAGATTACTTTTTATCATACAAAAAACCCCACCAGTTGATGGCGAGGTTACAGAGTCAGATAATATACTGATTTTTTTATACGTTTATTAATAATTCGAGCAGCCATGCGTATCGAACGATTATCATCACCTATCACAACAATGTCCTTATCACATAACTCTTCTTCCTTCATCGTGCGCGATAAATACGATAATGGAATATTTTTCGACTCATTTGTTGGTGTACGATAATAGGAGATAAAATCTCTGACGTCTATAAGACAATAATCCCCTTGTTCAACTTTATCTTTTTGAATAGGTTTCATATAAAAGCGTGGTAATATATATGAACGAATACTTAGAATAACAACGACAGCAAGCAAAAGTTCAATTGCGATCATGTCCTACCTATTTCCTCTCTTCTTATGGTGTTTTAATGTCACCAGTCCATGCAAGCATACCGCCAACCATGTTAATAACATTATAACCCTGCTCTTGCATGAAAACTCCAGTATTGTGACTACGCCCACCAGAACGGCAAACGATAATATATTCCTCACCTTTATCTAGCTCATTTAGTCGTTGAGGAATGTCTCCCATTCGAATATGCTTTGCTACAGTGATCATTCCTTGTTCGACTTCATCATTTTCACGTACATCTATAATATTCAATTGTTTACCATTTGATAACTGCTCTTCAACTTCTTGTGGTGTGATTTCCTTAATTTGTTCATTCATCATGTAGATCCTCCTTAAACGATAAACATTTCTCGTTTATTTATTTTCCATGCATTATTCACTATTGTCAAGAAGTTTCTATACCCACTTAGGTATACGTTATTTAAAAATAAAACTGCCGGGAAATGCCGACAGTTTTATAAAATAATTAATCTTATAGAGTATCTTCGCCTGGTTTCCAGTTTGCTGGGCAAAGTCCACCAGTTTGAAGAGCTTGAAGAACGCGAAGTGTTTCATCAACACTACGTCCGATGTTATTATGATTAACAACCGCGTATTGAAGCTCACCTTCTGGATTAATGATAAATAAACCGCGAAGTGCTACACCTTCTTCTTCAATTAAAACACCGTAATCACGAGATACTTGATGATTCGTATCTGCAGCTAGAGGGTATTTCAAATCACCAAGACCGTTATCTTTACGGTCTGTGTTAATCCATGCTAAGTGAGTGTGAATCGTATCTGTTGATACACCAATTACTTCTGCATCAAGATCTTCAAACTCATCATAACGATCAGAAAGTGAAGTAATCTCTGTTGGACATACAAAAGTAAAGTCCATAGGGTAGAAATAAAGAACTGTCCACTTATCGTTCTTCATATTTTCTTCAAGAGAA
Source organism: Bacillus solimangrovi (assembly GCF_001742425.1). GTDB lineage: Bacteria > Bacillota > Bacilli > Bacillales > Bacillaceae_N > Bacillus_AV > Bacillus_AV solimangrovi. The sequence goes on along the minus strand of NZ_MJEH01000034.1, from coordinate 21,708 downwards.
ACCTTTCCGAATTCTTTATTAGACAATACAGCATCCATTTCAAATCGAGGCGCTTGCTTTGCAACCATACGTTCTGCCATCGTTAAATTCCTCCTTAAAATCATCATATGTAATATTAATCACATTACTGATTATAATTCTCACCACTTTTAAAGTCAATATCTTATTATAATTATTTTAATTTAAACCCCTCATATATTTATTACTTATCTATTTTTCATAATACTTTAATTACTTTTAAACTGATTTCAAAACTCCTGCTGAAAATAACATATTTTTTAACGTTATCAATTAGTTAGTTTATTTTCAATTCTTCTGTTTTTCTATTTCCTTAGCAATGTTCCTTTACAAGGTTACCCTAATTATAAAAAAATAACACTGTAAAAGAAAAAAACCGTTAACATAATTATGTTAACGGTTTTGAATGAGAAGTTTAGTTAGCTACGATGTTAACTAGTTTCCCTGGGACTGCAATAATTTTTCGAATAGTCTTACCTTCAATTTGTTCTTTCACTTTCTCATCTTTAAGCGCAATCTCTTCAAGTTGTTCTTTTGTTACATCTACTGGTACGTTAATTCTAGCACGTACTTTACCCATAATTTGTACAACAATCTCTACTTCATCTTCTACAAGCTTTGATTCGTCATATGTTGGCCATTCAGCATATGAGATGGTTTCTTGCTCACCAAGTAATGACCAAATTTCTTCACATAGATGTGGGGCAACAGGTGCAAGTAGCTTAACAAACCCTTTCACATAATCGATAGGTAGCTCATCAACTTTATAACCTTCGTTAACGAAGACCATTAATTGTGAAATACCTGTATTGAAACGAAGGTCTTCGAAGTTTTCCGTAACCTTCTTCACAGTTTCATGATATACCTTTTCCATTTTAGTTGAAGAACTGTCTACTTTAATTTTCTCACTTAATTGTCCATCATCTTGAACAAATAGACGCCATACTCGATCTAGGAAACGACGTGAACCATCTAAACCATTCTCGCTCCACGCTATCGATGCATCTAAAGGTCCCATGAACATTTCATACAATCGTAATGTGTCAGCACCATGACTTTCTACAATATCATCAGGGTTAACAACATTACCTTTTGATTTACTCATCTTCTCATTTCCTTCACCAAGAATCATGCCTTGGTTATAAAGCTTTTGGAATGGCTCTTTTGTTGGAACTACTCCAACATCATATAAGAACTTATGCCAAAAGCGTGCATATAACAAGTGAAGAACAGCATGCTCAGCGCCACCAATATAAATGTCAACTGGTAACCAATGTTTTAATTTTTCAGGATCTGCGAGCGCCTCAGAATTGTTAGGATCAATATAACGAAGGTAATACCAACAGCTTCCAGCCCACTGTGGCATCGTATTCGTTTCACGTCGACCTTTCTTTCCTGTTTCTTCGTCAACAACATTTACCCATTCACTAATGTTTGCAAGCGGTGATTCACCAGTACCTGATGGCTTAATTTCCGTTGTTTTCGGAAGTTCTAAAGGAAGTTGTTCTTCTGGAACAGCAGACATCGTTCCATCTTCCCAATGGATGATTGGAATCGGTTCACCCCAATAACGTTGGCGACTAAACAACCAATCACGGAGGCGGTAAGTGACCTTTTTTGTTCCTTTATTACTTTGATCAAGCCACTCGATCGCCTTTTTAATCGCGTCCTCTTTTCCTAACCCATTTAGAAAATCGGAATTAATATGTTCTCCATCGCCAGTATATGCTTCATCATCAACATTACCTCCAGCTACTACTTCCTTAATTGAGAGGTCGAATGTTTTCGCAAATTCATAATCTCGCTCATCATGTGCAGGTACGGCCATAATTGCACCAGAACCGTAACTCATTAGAACATAATCTGCCACCCAAATCGGCATTTTTTCCCCATTAATAGGATTGATCGCATACGCTCCAGTAAATACACCTGTTTTTTCTTTTGCAAGATCTGTACGTTCTAAATCACTTTTTGTCTTAATTTTATCTAAGTAAGCTTGAACGGCTTCCTTTTGGTCTTTTCCTGTAATCTTATCAACAAGAGCATGCTCAGGTGCAAGAACCGCATATGTTGCACCAAATAACGTATCAGGACGTGTTGTGAATACTGTAAATGCTTCCTCATATCCATCAATACTAAATACGACTTCTGCTCCTTCTGAACGTCCGATCCAGTTACGTTGCATATCCTTAATACTTTCTGGCCAATCAAGCTCTTCTAAATCTTCAAGAAGACGATCTGCATATGCTGTAATCTTAAGCATCCATTGCTTCATTGGACGACGCTCTACAGGATGTCCTCCACGCTCACTTTTCCCATCAACTACTTCTTCATTCGCTAGTACTGTTCCAAGAGCTGGACACCAGTTCACCGCTACCTCATCAATATATGCTAGCCCTTTCTCATATAACTTCAAAAAGATCCACTGCGTCCACTTGTAATAATTCGGATCTGTTGTATTGACTTCACGGTCCCAATCATAAGAAAAACCTAATGATTTTATTTGACGACGAAAATTATCAGTGTTAATTTTTGTGAAATCTGCAGGGTCGTTTCCAGTATCTAATGCATATTGTTCAGCAGGAAGTCCAAACGCATCCCACCCCATTGGATGGAGTACATTCTTTCCTTGCATACGTTTCATTCGTGATAAAATATCCGTTGCTGTATAACCTTCTGGATGTCCAACGTGTAGTCCAGCACCTGAAGGATATGGAAACATATCAAGGGCATAGAACTTATCCTTATCTTTACTCATCTCTGTTTTAAATGTTTTATTGTCTTCCCAAAATGACTGCCACTTCTGTTCAATTTCTTTATGGTTGAAAGCCATGTTTGAAACCTCCTTATATTCATAACATTATGGTCAATTTTATTGAAGAAAAAGCTTGTTCTTACACCAAATGATTCCTTTTTTACTAAAAAGACAAAAAAAGACCTCTATCCCTATTCAAGGGACGAGAGGTCTTCAATATTCCTTTCCCGCGGTACCACCCTTATTAATGCACAATGGAATGCACATTCAACTCGACACCCTTTAACGCAGGGAAACGACAAATACTACTATACTTCATATTCGCAACTTCAAGGCGAGTTCACAGCATAAATGGATTGACTTGCACCAACCGTCAATTCTCTAGCACCATAATGATACTGCTAATACTCCTTTTCAATGTCTTTTATGTATTTATCCGTGTTAACATATATTGTGATTTTAAAGAAAAAACACGAACAATGTCAAGTCTTGATTACTCATTGCATGCTTCAACAATCTATACTCAATTATTTTTATTACTATTTTCCTCAATTAATCCTTCATTTTTTAAATGTATCACTTAACACTTATGACAATCTAATAAACAATCATGAATGCTAGTCTTACAATTATTATATGTGCAGTTAGATACCTCTGAACATGATTATGATATATATTTAGAAAAAAGCTGGAGGCTCTCCAGCTTTTTTCACTAGTACAAAACATCGTTTTCATCCAAAATCATATCACTTTGTAGTTGGCGTAGTTGCATTTGCATTCTGCTAAGCTGATCTTTTTGTTGAGCATTACCACTGTGATGAAGAATTTCTAGTTCTGCAAGTGAACCATTGATTGCTCTTTGGCAGGATGAATACTCCGTTTGATTATAATGCTCTTGCTTACGAAATGTATCCAATTGTTCATATGCATTTTCATATACATGTCGAGCATTTCTTAAACCCTCTTCAATTGATGAACGTACTCCCATTATTTCATCTCCTCCTACTTTACACATTATCCTCTTTTTTAGTTTGTTCTATATTTTGCTCATTAATCAGACATTATTTGCAATTGGCGGTCTTATCTTAACCATGCTACAATTGCTTCTGTGTATTTAGAATTCCTATTCATGTATTAAACTTATACTGATTGAAGGAGAGAATAAATTGGTACAAAACCCTTTTTCATTTGCAGCTGATAATAAGCGTTATCACACATGGAACTATCACCTTCGCCAATCATTCGGACACAAAGTATTTAAAGTTGCATTAGATGGTGGCTTTGATTGTCCAAATCGAGATGGGAAAGTAGCACATGGTGGCTGTACATTTTGTAGTGCTGCTGGGTCCGGTGATTTTGCAGGCAATCGTGCAGATGACTTAGTTACTCAATTTAATGAAATAAAAGATAAAATGCACCAAAAGTGGAAGGACGGGAAATACCTTGGGTACTTTCAAGCTTACACAAACACATATGCTCCTGTTAAAGAACTACGTGAAAAGTTTGAAGCAATTTTAAAACAAGATGGTGTTATAGGACTATCAATTGCAACAAGACCAGACTGTTTACAGGAGGATATTGTTGAATATTTAGCAGAATTAAATAAGCGAACCTACTTATGGGTAGAGCTTGGTCTACAAACTGTTCACGAATCAACTGCCCAACTCATTAATCGAGCACACGATTATTCGACCTATATAGATGGTGTCGAAAAACTACGAAAGCATGGAATTCGAGTATGTTCACACCTTATCAACGGTTTACCTATGGAAACTACAGAAATGATGATGGAATCAGCACGAGAAGTAGCAAAACTTGACGTACAAGGTATAAAACTACACTTGTTACACCTGTTAAAAGGAACTCCAATGGTAAAACAGTATGAAAAAGGACAACTTCAATTCATGTCACAAACACAATATGTAAACCTCATATGTGACCAAATAGAAATACTACCTCCAGAAATGGTGATTCATAGAATAACTGGTGATGGACCAGCTGACTTACTCATCGGGCCGATGTGGAGCCTTAATAAATGGGAAGTTTTGAATGCCATTGATGCTGAGCTTGTAAGAAGAAATAGTTGGCAAGGTAAATTTTACGAAAAAGTAATAGTGAGGAGCTAATTAAATGCAACGTGTACTTCCTTTCACACATTCATTGCTAGAAAATGTACTTCATAACGGTGACATTGCAATTGACTGTACAGCAGGAAATGGACATGATACGAAACTGTTAGCTGAGCTTGTTGGAACAGAGGGTAAAATATTCGCATTTGATATTCAAAAAAAAGCCATTACAAATACGAAAGAACGTTTGGAAGCTGCTAATTTGCATGAAAATGTAGAACTAATTCATGATAGTCACAGCAACATGAAGATTCATATTCCTGATAAGTACCATGGACAAGTTAAAGCGGCTGTGTTTAACCTAGGTTATCTTCCAGGTGGAGATAAAAATATTGTAACAAACGAAAAAACAACCGTTAAAGCAATTGAACACCTCCTAGACATTATGAGTCCAAATTCCTTAATTGCAATTGTTGTCTATCACGGCCATCCAGAAGGTCAAACTGAACGTGACGAACTCTTGCATTATGTTCGTAGGCTCGAGCAAAAAGCTTACGGAGTTCTTCAATACCAATTTCTTAACCCAAAAAACAATCCTCCATTTCTAATTGCAATTCAAAAGAAATAAGACCTGCTTGTGAACCAAGTAGGTCTTATTTCTTTCAAGCTAACTCCCGCTAAATAATGAACGATACCAACGACCATTAAAATAAAAAAACTTCGAAACAACACCGCCATATTTGATTAACTGCTTTGCAGTTTGGTGAACACTTTCTTGTTGTTTTACTTTACGATCAGACAAATAGATCCCGATCAATCCTCGATTAATAAGCTTATGAAATTTTTCATGTGGTAGTCCTTTAACATGCCTGTCCGCTTCATTAATAAAATGAGCAAAACGAGCAACCATCGTTTCATTATGTGGATAATAAAAGCAAAAATTCAAGTCTCCACCTATTCGATCTTCCTCTTGGTCAATAAAATAGTCGAGTAAAATATGTAAACCTTGTACATAAGGAAAATAACCTTGCCTAACTTTCTTAATATCTTCTTGTTTAAAATCTGGATGAAACGCATAAGAAACTAAGCAGAAGATTCCTAACGTCGAGCCCGCACATGCTGAAAACTCATACCACGTCATCTCTGGTAATACTTTTTTATATTGTGCGAACCACTTCTGCAAGCGAGGAACCCTCTCTTCTACCTTAACGTGCTTATGAACTTGTAAGTCACAATAATATTGACATAATTCTATTAATGAGGAGGATATTCGTTCATAACCCGGCAATTTTAATAATACTTCTTGGCACGTTGTAACAAGGGCTTGTAAATACCCTCCATCATCTCTATCTTCACGACATTTATAATAATCTTTTACTGATTCCGAAGGAGTTAACGCATCTATCATTGCTTGGTGTAATGTTCGAAAATCTTCAGGATCTAATGATGTGCTTCGATCACACAAATTATCTAAATAGTCACTAATCGTTTGATAAGCTACAATAAATTTAATACTATCCTTTATATGACTGCCTGCTAAAATACCGTAAATTGATCCACCTTCACAATGAAATGTCTTAGTATCAATACTTGCAAGTGCTTGTGTGCGGAGCTCTTCATTTGGTATTTGCTTTGCTCTTTCTTTCCATTGAGCAAGTTCACTATGAACTTGTGGTAAAACTTTTCGATATATCTTTGTCATTAGTCCAAATGGATGGCTTGGAACCTTCAACATTCTCCACTCCCACTTCTTCATCTATTCTAATTCTTTTAATTGCATCGTTACGAACGATTTCGCATAATAAAAAACATCATCACGCTCAGGCTCATTGAAAATTTCATGATATAATTTATCGAATTCTTTAAAGGATTTCTCACTCACAGGTAGCATATCGAACCACTTTTTCACAGAAACTCGATCAACAATTTTGTCATCTTCACCTTGCATAACTAGATAAGGAACATTAGGCATTTTTTCAGTTAATTCATTTGCAAATTTCATCGCCTTCACTAATTCTCGGTACCATCGAACCGATACTTTCCTTACAAATAAAGGATCATTATCATCCATTTTCTTCACATCTTCATTCCTCGTTGCAATACCTGGCTCTAGTTGGGAGTTAAAACGAAGAGATGGTATCATAACATTCAATCCCTTTGAAACAAAATCAAGAGCTTTTGATGGCGGTTTAACAATTGCAACACATGGAGAAGACAGGATAACTGCTTTAATAGGGAGTTTTTTCTCTTGAAGCGTACGTATTACAGCAAGCCCTCCCATACTATGACCGAGTAAGAACACAGGTAATTCATACTTCATTGCTTCTCTTACCCATCCTTCAATTGTTTCAATATACTCATCAAATGAATCGATATGCCCTCTTTGTTTTCTTCTCGTCGTACCTTGTCCTGGTAAATCTCCCATCACAACATTTATCTGTTCACTGCGCCACATTTCAATTAACCATTTATAACGTCCATGATATTCAGAAGCACCGTGAACCATCACAATAACTGCTTTTGGATTTTCAACTTCCCACTTCCACATTCTTGCTCACCCTCCAATTCATTCATTATACTTGATTGCATTTTCTATTATTTATTTTAAAATGAAAACAAGCAGAATTGCCAATAGAAAGAAAAAATATTACAAAAGGATGGAAAAATCTATGATATATGAGTACAAAGGAAAACATCCTCAAATTGCTGAAAGTGCATTTATAGCAGATTATGTAACCATTTCAGGTGATGTTCAAATCGGTGAACAATCAAGCATATGGTTTAACACGTCAATTCGTGGTGATGTTGCACCTACTATTATCGGAGATAGAGTCAATATACAAGACAATTCAGTGTTACATCAAAGTCCAAATAATTCTTTAATTATTGAAGATGATGTTACTGTTGGTCATATGGTTATCCTACATAGTGCAATCATTCGAAAAAATGCGTTAATCGGTATGGGTACTACGATTTTAGATCAAGCAGAAATTGGTGAAGGTAGCTTCATAGGTGCAGGTAGCTTAATTCCACAAGGGAAAAAGATCCCCCCAAACTCTCTTGCTTTCGGGCGACCCGCAAAAGTCATCCGACAATTAACAGAAGATGACCTTAAGGACATGACTAGAATTCGTCGTGAATATGTGGAAAAGGGGCAATATTATAAAGGCCAACAAGAAGCAAATAATAAAAAGAACAGTTAATTAAGATTATCTTTCCCATATTAAGACAAAAAACTCCGGCATTGACCGGAGTTTTTTGTCTTAATATAAAATATTACACTTGTGATTTTAACAATTCTGCTTTATCTGTACGCTCCCATGGTACATCGATATCAGTGCGACCAAAGTGTCCATAAGCAGCTGTTTGCTTATAAATTGGGCGACGTAGATCAAGCATCTTAATAATACCTGCTGGACGTAAATCAAAGTTATTACGGACAACTTCAACTAGTTTCTCTTCTGAAACTACTCCAGTACCAAATGTATCAATTGCAATCGATACAGGTTTTGCAACACCAATTGCATATGCAAGCTGAACTTCACATTTCTCAGCAAGACCAGCAGCAACGATATTCTTTGCAACATAACGTGCCGCATATGCCGCAGAACGGTCAACCTTCGTTGCATCTTTCCCAGAGAATGCTCCTCCACCATGACGAGCATAACCACCATACGTATCAACAATAATTTTACGACCCGTTAAACCTGCATCACCTTGAGGTCCTCCAATAACGAAACGACCTGTAGGATTGATGAAATATTTTGTTTCAGTATCAATTAAGTTTTCAGGAACAATCGGCTCAATTACATGCTGCTTCAAATCAGACTGGATTTGCTCTAGTGTAACTTCTGGACTATGTTGAGTTGAGATAACAATTGTATCGATACGAACTGGTTTATCATTCTCGTCATATTCGACTGTCACTTGTGTTTTACCGTCTGGACGAAGGTAAGCTAACGTTTCATCTTTTCGTACTTCTGTTAATCGACGAGAAAGCTTATGTGCAAGTGAAATTGGAAGTGGCATTAACTCTTGCGTTTCATTGCATGCAAAACCAAACATTAATCCTTGGTCTCCTGCTCCAATTGCTTCAATTTCATCATCTGACATTTGCCCTTCACGCGACTCTAACGCTTTATCGACACCTTGTGCAATATCTGCTGATTGTTCATCAATTGAAGTCAAAACAGCACAAGTTTCAGCATCAAAACCATACTTTGCACGTGTATAACCAATCTCTTTAATAGTTTCACGGACTACTTTAGGAATATCCACATATGTAGACGTAGTGATTTCTCCCGCTACAAGAACTAGACCAGTACTTACAGTTGTCTCACACGCTACACGAGCATTTGGATCATCCGTTAAGATAGCATCAAGAATACCATCGGAAATTTGGTCACAAATTTTATCTGGGTGACCTTCTGTTACTGACTCAGAAGTAAAAAGACGACGATTTACTGCCATTTTAAAAGTGTACCTCCTATTAATGGTTCTATTGATACGGTACTCTTCCCTTAATTAAGCATGATTACTCTCATTTACTCTACTTTAAAGGAAAGCAAAAGTGAACTAATTAACTTAACAGTGGACAATCAAAGAATTACCCATCCACCTGATTACAAAACCTATCCTTTTCTTCGCTAAAGGATAACTATGCGTCTATTAACAAGTTCATAATAAAAAACCCTTCCTATTTGTGAGGAAAGGTTGAAATTTAGCTTCATGCCTTTCACTCTTATCGTTCAAGACTATGTGAGTCTTGCATCAGGTTGGCACCTTTTCATCATGTACGTTGTAAACTAATAACACGATGTCGGTTGCCGGGTTTCATAGGGCCTGTCCCTCCGCCAGCTCAGGATAAGAGTATCCGTTCATGACCTATACTATCGTAAATTATTTCCCATTGTCAATCACAATTAACTGGGGTAATAACGAATAACACTTATTGGTTATTGTTTTAGTAATATTTATAAAATGCTAAATTTGACATTGACCATTTTTACACTTTCTTCTAAGCAGTTTTTTTCTATTATTGGCTAACCATTTGTAAAGCGGTACACCTAACCGATTTATACCCGGAATATACGCAATTAGACCAATCGGAACGAATAAAGGTAAACGTAAAAATAGCTTCCTTACAGCATAATATCCTCCATAAACCTTATTGTTAGATGTTATTACTTTTAGTTCTTTCGAAGCTTCTTCTATTGAAAAAGGCAAATCATTAACCATTTCCTGAAGAGGAATCCAATCTATTATTTTAAACCAATCAAAAAAGCTTAATGTTCTTTTTGTATGACAACATATTTCACATTGTCCATCATAATAGACAGTGCTTTTCTTCATTCATCTCACCTTCTTAATTGAAAGTCTTTAATCATTTAGTTCTGTATTAAATTAAATAGTAGATACAATTAAAACTATTTTCGTAATTTCATCATATTTTAAGTTATTCATTTTTTATAATGATGTTATGTTATGTATTGTAATATTAGATAAAACCTAAAAATAGTATAGACTAATTATCTTAATATGTTATACTATTTCCAGAAGCAAATTACCAGAATCTTTATATGATATAAATTATGAAAAGGATGGTTATGACCGATGAAATCTGTTGAACACACAATTGATTTAAATACGTTGTTAAATAGCGACAAATTAAAGAACAACTTATCAGTTCCTCAACTTGTCGAAAAAACATTAGCCCGTAATGAAGGCGTGTTAACTTCAACTGGGGCAATCCGTGCTACAACAGGAAAATATACAGGACGTTCGCCAGAAGACAAATATATTGTCGAGGAAGAATCGACCAAAGATAAAATTGATTGGGGAACGGTTAACCAACCAATATCACAAGATGTATTTGATTCATTATATAATAAGGTACTCCATTACTTAAATGAAAAGGAAGAAATTTTTCGTTTCCAAGGGTTTGCGGGTGCAGATAAAAAATACCGCCTACCTATTCAAGTAATTAATGAATATGCTTGGCATAACCTTTTTGTTCATCAGCTTTTTATTCGTCCTAATGAATTAGAAATACAAGAACACGATCCAGGCTTTACTGTTATCTCAGCTCCTAACTTCAAAGCTGATCCTGAAATTGATGGTACAAAATCAGAAACATTCATAATGGTTTCATTTGAGCGTAAAACTGTACTAATAGGTGGAACTGAATACGCAGGAGAGATGAAAAAATCCATCTTCTCTGTTATGAACTTCATGTTACCTGAACGTGATATATTATCTATGCACTGTTCTGCCAACGTTGGACAGGAGGGTGATGTTGCTCTATTCTTTGGACTTTCTGGAACAGGAAAGACAACTTTATCTGCAGATCCAAACCGCCGTTTAATCGGAGACGATGAACATGGTTGGTCAAATAATGGAGTATTCAATATTGAAGGTGGCTGTTATGCGAAATGCATTAACCTTTCCTATGAGAAGGAACCACAAATTTGGGATGCAATCCGTTTCGGTTCTGTACTTGAAAATGTTATCTTAGATGATGAAACACGTGAAGCAGATTATGATGCGTCAGATCTAACAGAAAATACACGTGCAGCATATCCACTTCAAGCAATTGATAACATTGTAGATCCAAGTATTGCAGGACATCCGAATACGATTATTTTCTTAACAGCAGATGCATTTGGAGTTCTCCCACCTATCAGCAAATTAACGAAAGAACAAGCAATGTATCATTTTATTAGTGGATATACAAGTAAGCTTGCTGGTACTGAACGTGGAATTACAGAGCCTCAAGCAACATTCTCAACATGTTTTGGCTCACCTTTCCTTCCACTTCCAGCAGATCGTTATGCGGAAATGTTAGGAGAAAAGATTGATCAATATAATGCCCAAGTCTACTTAGTAAACACTGGATGGACTGGGGGTTCATATGGTGAAGGTCAACGTATGAACTTATCTTATACTCGTGCAATGGTACGTGCAGCGCTTGAAGGAGATTTAAATAACGTCGAAACAATCACAGACCCAATTTTCAACCTTGAAATTCCAGCACATTGTCCTGGTGTACCTGACGAAGTATTACAACCTAAGAAAACTTGGAATGATGGTGATGTTTATGATCAAAAAGCAAAAGATCTCGCTCACAAATTTAACGTGAACTTCAAATCATTCCCTGGTGCTTCAGAAGCCATTCGTCAAGCTGGCCCAATTGATACCGAAGAATAATATTGCAAGCCGATCTTACATAGATCGGCTTGTTTTCGTTATAAACTATACCTTCTGTGCAATTAAAACACGATTAGTTTATTTAACACTTTACTCATATTTATAGAATCTAACAAAAAAATTATTTAAGAGATGTAACTAGTCATACCGTTCATTTTTACAACGAACGATCGACAACGATTGAAGAACAAGCTGCTAGAAGGTTCACGTTATTGTTGCATCTTCATCCAAGCTGTTAAATTACGTACGATTTCCCGGTTTTTTTCTGGAGGGAAATAATGTGTATAATCATTAAAAATCCAGCTTTCAACTTTTTTCTTATGTTTTAATAACGCTTTTTCCAATCGAGTTGCATGTTCAATCGAAACATTCTTATCCTGCATACCGTGAATAATTAAAACTGGTGCTTGTATTTGATCAATTTGAAATAAAGGAGTTCGTTCACGATAAGCATCAGGAACTTTCCTTGGTGTACCTCCAATTACCCGCTTCATCATCCTCCTCAAATCAACACGTTCCTCGTATGTAAGTGACATATCAGAAACTCCACCCCAAGTGACTACCGATGCTACATCTCGACACTGTATTGCAGTTAACAATGCCATAACCCCACCACGTGAGAATCCAAACACATGAATATGAGTAGACTGTACCTTAGGATGGTTTTTCAATAGACATAGAGCTGCAATCGCATCACCTCTATCTTCTCCAGCGAAATCTTCTTGGCCTTCACCACCTTGATTTCCACGATAAAATGGTGCCATAACGACAAAGCCTTCTGAAGCAAATTGGACAATTCTCCCCATCCTTACCATTCCGACATTTTTAATTCCTCCTCTTAAATATAGAAATCCTGGATATTTCTGTTCGATAATTGGTTCAGCCAGAAAACCTTTTACCTTTAATCCACCACTTAAATATGTAACGAGTGATACCTTTACTCTTGGATGTGGAGAAGGATAGAGCTGTTTAGATAAAATTGTTCCATTTTCCACTCATAATCACCTACCTGTCTATTAAGGAGCTATTTACAAAACTAAATCCACGCATTAGAACATTCAAACCTTACTTATAATAATTCTTCATATCATGTTCAAATATATTAAGAAACTCTCACCTGCCTGTAAGTCAGGCATATAGTGAGAGTTCTTCAATTCGTTTTAAACTATTTGGAAGCACTTCGTCTTTCATCATAAAACTATACTGATAACCTGAAAAATCATTTGGTAATTTTGAAAATAAGACAGGTCCGTTTGTTTCATAATATGTTGGTTGAGCTTCAACTTTTTCAATTTCAGCGAAATAGATGTTCTTAACAATTGTTCCACCTTTACCACTTACACTATATTGTCCAATGTAATGTAAGTTCTTCACAATACCACCTGTTTCTTCAAGAACTTCCCGTTTAGCTGCTTCATGCGCAACTTCACCTTCCTCAACCTTACCACCAGGAAACTCTACACCTCTTCGCTTATGTCTTGTAAGCAGCCACTGATCTTTATAACGACAAATCACCCATACATGTTTTGGATATTTTGAAAAAGGTTCTCTTTCAAATGATAACTTTACTACGTTGTCATAATAATCTTTAAATGTAAACATAGGCTCTACTGACTCCATTTTTAATATTTTATGTTCAGATCATAGCACTCGTTCAAAAAATGGTCCAATCTCCTAAAAAATAATTTGGATCATGATGAAAAATATACGTTACCCTAAACAAATTACGCTCCTATTATATAGTCTAACGTAATCGTGGATGAAAAGTCGAACTTTGCTCAAATTTCATGCCACCTTCCACTTATCCATTATTTTGAAGAGTATAGCAATTGGAAATCAAGCGAGCCTCATATATTGATCCTTTATGTTCATGCCATATAAAATCAAAAAAAGTATTACACTCTAGTTCATCGTCTTACCTTTGCATTTTTTTGCAATTATAAGAACCACAAGGAGAAATATACCGTTCAAAACCCCCTTCTTGAACGATGTTTACTCCACTACTTGTTAGCTCGGCAATCTCCACTCTAATAAACAAATAATATATTTCTAAACAAAACATTGCCTTCCTAATATTCATCCCATCAGGAAGGCTCGAATTTCATAAAGATAATATACCCATTTCTTGAATTTGCTCTTTTGTTTCATTGCTTCCTAGTTCATAAATCATCTGATACGCCTTCATTAAATCACGATCATACATATCATTTTCTTTGTCATGATGATATTGAACATAAGGAATATGAGCCCTCCAATACGAGAGCCAATCCGCAGAATACGCATCATCAAATACTTCCCGCAACATTGCAATTTCATTATCAGTTGCTTCAATTTCAAATTGATTTAAAGCATAGTCCTTCACTTGAGAAATCTCTCTTGGTCCAACAGCTACATAATACTTCTTCTTCTCCATCGCATTCAACTCCTCAGCATTGCGCTTTACACTTCTTTTTCCGCAAAACAAGGAGCATTATACATCACTAATCATTTCAACATATTTAAATATTTATGACGAGACTTTCCTGACAGGGAGCTTATTAACTACCTCTTGAATAGGATTTACTTTGATTTTTCTTTACCTCATCCATTAACTCATTTCCAATATCTCCTTCAAATTTTTTGTACAGCGGTTCAAAATATTTTCTCCACTGTTCATGTTCTTGTTCAGAAAGTTCATAAATTTGAATATTAGACTGTTGACGAATCCGAACTAATTGTTGATTATTCATAAGGACAGATTGTTCAAATAACCAATCAGATGTTTCATTACTCGCTTCTAATATGTCCTCTTGATACTCTTTAGGAATATCATCCCAAAACTTTTTGTTTATTAAGACACCATAGCCTAAATATCCGTGATTACTGATTGTCATATAATTTTGTACTTGGTAAAACCGTTTTGAATAAATATTAGAAATGGTATTTTCTTGGCCATCTAAAAAATTCGTTTCTAAATTTTGATATACTTGATTAAAACCAATCCTATTTGGTATTGCCCCCATCATTTCAAATTGCTCACGTAGGACATTACTAGGCATAATACGAAAACGTTGACCTACAAAATCCTCTGGCATTATTAAAGGTCCTCTGTTACTCGTCATTTGTTTAAAACCATTATTCCATAGAGTTAACCCCTTAATGTCATGTTCATCTAACAATTCGAGTAAAATTTTACCCATTTCACCAGTGAATGCTCGTTCTACATCTTTATCAGTTCGAAATAGAAATGGAAGGTCTAACACTTGCCATTGAGGAACGAGAGATGTCAACTTTGAAAATGCAGGTGCAACCATCTCTACATCACCACGCCTTAAAGCATCTATTTCTTCTCCATCAGAAAATAACATTCCATTAGGAAAAACTTCAACCTTAACATGTCCTTCTGTCTTATCCCGAACAAGATCAGCAAACCTCTGGGCAGCTAAACCCTTCGGTGTATTCTCAGCAACTACATGGCTAAAGTTAATTATGATTTGCTCACTCAGACCTTCTTGTTCATCATCTTCTGAGATAGGTGATAACGAAGAAGTAAAACTAAATCCTATCGTAATAGCAATACATACAGATATTAGAATAAAAAAGCTTAAACTAATAAAATGACGCAATTTCACTCACACCAATTCAATGAAATCTTACAGAGTATTGTATCATAACAAAATATTGAATGTTAAAATAATATTAGACTATTTCGACAATATTTTTTTAAAAAATTACATTCTAAGAAAATCGCAAGTGTTCCAAAATTTAGAGAAAAATAAGTTGCTAACTTGACTTATAGAATCGTTCTTACATTTCTTAAAATATGACATGTCTAAATGTTATTTTTTTAAATACTCGAATTAAGGGTTGAAGGCGATGAAGCAAATATCGATAAAATGGAAGGTACTCTTATTCATTTTTACAATTATCCTCTTCTCCTTATTAATAGTAGGAATCGTATTAATAGGGAACTTCATTAATATGAAAGAACGTGAATTAAGCCAGCAAGCGCTTATTACCGCAAGAACTGTCGCACAATTATCTAGTATTCAAGAAAATATGTATGGAACGAACGAACAACGCGGCAAAATTAATTGGACTGTCGAGAGAATTCGTATCATTAATAATGCAGATTATATTGTTGTTATGGATATGAATCGAACTCGTCTGTCACACCCTGTCGATAAACTAATCGGAGCTCCTTCAAATGGTAATGACGAAACACCTGCTTTTGCTGAACATACGTACACTTCAAAGGCAAAAGGAGAAGTTGGTACTGCTGTTCGTGGCTTTGTCCCTATAATGAACAATGAACACCAGCAAGTAGGTGTTGTAATGGTGGGTTATATACTGCCAAAGCTATCAGAACTATTTAGTGAATTACAAAAAGAAATCTATCTGACCGTCGTAATAACATTTTTGTTCGGCGGCTGGGGAGCGTGGATGCTTGCTCGAATGATAAAAGAAGAAATGTTTCAGTTAGAACCATATGAAATCGCCAAGCTACTTGTGGAACGGACAGAAACCTTCAACGCCATGCATGAAGGCGTCGTAGCAATTGATAATAATAAGAAGATCACAATCTTCAATCATCGTGCAAAAGAAATGTTATCAGTTAGTGAAAACCCAGAAGGAAAACAAATTCAAGATGTACTTCCAGACACACGACTGCCAGAAATTCTTAAGCTTAACACCCCTATCTATAACAAAGAGCTAAAAATTAGTAATAAAAATATTCTTAGTAATCGTATCCCTATAAAAGTTAACAAACTCACTGTTGGTGCAGTTGCTATCTTCCAAGATCAAACTGAAGTAAAAAAAATAGCTGAAGAATTAACTGGCGTAAAAGCATTCGTTAATGCACTTCGTGTACAAAACCATGAACATATGAACAAGTTACACACTATTGCAGGCCTAATCCAAATGGGAAATACTCAACAAGCATTAGATTATGTGTTTCAAATTACCGAAGAGCAACAAGAACTTACACATTTTCTCAGTAATAACATTTACGATGATAACATTTCTGGATTATTACTTGGTAAAGTAAGACGTGGTAAAGAACTCGGTATTAATGTCCAGATCGATCGTCAAAGTCAATTGAAACAATTTCCACCGCCACTCGATCATCATGATTTTGTACTAATTTTAGGTAATTTAATAGAAAATGCCTTTGATTCATTCAATCATTTTCATATTCATGATAAAGAGATTTATATAAGTATTGAACAAGATGAAGAAATCTTATCAATACTCATTGAAGATAATGGTTGCGGAATGTCGATGGATGTTCAAGACCACATTTTTGAACATGGTTTTTCAACAAAGGATCTTAACACCAATCAAGGTATAGGTCTCTTTCTCGTAAAACAAATAATCGAAAAAGGACGAGGTAACATCTTGATTGAATCCTATAAAGATGAAGGTACAACATTTACGATCACCTTTTTCATGAACAAGGGGGAGAACGAAAATGAATAAACATCCATATAAAGTACTCTTAATTGAAGACGACCCAATGGTTCAAGAAGTGAACAAGCAGTTTATTGAGAGAGTACAAGGCTTCAAGGTTATTGGCATTGCAAATAATGGAATTGAAGGATTAACAATGATACAAGAATTAAGACCTGATATTGCAATACTAGACATTTATATGCCTAACCAAGATGGACTTGAAACATTATCATTATTAAGAAAATCAGCTACTCCTATAGATGTCATTGCAGTAACGGCAGCTAATGATATCGAAACCGTTAGACGTGTACTTCAACTTGGTGCAGTTGATTACATTATGAAACCGTTTAAGTTTGAAAGAATGAAACAAGCGTTAGAAAACTATATTTCATATCAAAAAAAATTAAGTGATAAAGACAAGCTTTCACAAAATGAACTCGATCTCCTTCTGTACGGTAATAATAAAACGACTGAGAAAATATTACCAAAAGGATTAAATGCTATCACACTAAATAAAATACTCTCTTACTTATCGTCTATTAATGAACCAGTATCCGCTGAGGAAGTTGCAGAAGGAATAGGTTTAGCTCGTGTAACAGCTAGAAGATACTTAGAGTATCTAGAGAAAGAAGGTAGAGTTTGCATTAAAATTAAATATGGTGGTGTTGGCCGGCCTATTAATCGCTACGTTATTGAAAACAGCTTCAATTAATTGAAGCTGTTTTCTAATTTTGTTCTTTTTCTAACTTACCAAAGAAAGCGTTTACATAACAAAAAGAACAAAATTAACAATATGAACAAATTCTTAACTTTTAACTCTTCTCTTCATATGATTAATTTATTAATTTTCAAAATATTCGCTATTAAATTCTATATGCGAAAAACCAACAGGAGGGAATTAATATGTTAAAGAAGTGGACAATGTTCACAATGGCATTTGTGTTATCTGTGAGTGTTCTTGCTGGGTGTGGTGCACGCTCACAAGAAAGTTCCGGTGGCAATGAAATAGGTAATGATAACGACCAACAAGTTACATCTGAAGAAAAAATAGTAGTAAAATTTTCACACGTCGTTGCCGAAAATACACCGAAAGGTCAGGCTGCAATCATGTTTGAGCAATTAGCAGAAGAGTATACAGGTGGAAGAGTTGATGTTCAAGTATTCCCTAACTCTCAGCTCTACAATGATGATGATGTGTTAGCCGCTGTTCAACAAAACAATATTCAACTAGCAGCTCCTGCAACTTCAAAGGTATCCAAACTATTCCCTGAGTGGACAATCTTCGACTTCCCATTTGCATTCCCTAATGTAGAAGCAGTTCAAACCGCAATGGAAAGTGAAAAAATTGGTGATAAATTATTTAGTATGTTAAATGAGCAAAATTTACAAGGATTAGCAATGTGGGATAACGGTTTCAAACAAATGACTTTAGATGAACATCCACTTATCAATCCTGAAGATTTTGAAGGTCAAAAATTCCGTGTAATGTCAAGTAAAGTACTAGAAGCACAATTTGAAGCAGTTAATGCTAATCCAACACCCATGCCATTCAGTGAAGTCTATAGTGCACTTGAACAAGGTGTAATTGATGGACAAGAGAACACACTTTCAAATATATATTCTAAAAAGTTCCATGAAGTTCAAAATTACATGACATTAAGTAACCACGGTTACCTTGGTTATGCAGTTATTACAAACTCAGACTTTTGGAATGGCCTACCCGAAGATGTCCGAGCTGGCTTAGATAAGGCAATGGAAGAAACAACAACATGGGTACGTGAAAATGGCCAACGTTTAAATGATGAGAACCTTTCAAAAATCAAAGAAGATAACACCCTTAAGGACATTCATGAACTATCAGATGAAGAAAAGCAAGTATGGATGGATGCAATGGACCCTGTGTACGATCAATTCGAAGAAGAAGTAGGGAAAGATCTAATTGATGCGATAAAAGAATTACGCTAGTAACCTCAAGATAAGGAGGGCCTCTCTCACCTCTCCTTATCTTTTTTTAACAAAATAATCATTTTTATTATCTTTCATTTCATGTAGATTTTTTCATTCCATTTTATTGGAGAAACCAGCTATTCTCCTATTTCACCAAATGAGAAGGACAATTAGAAAGTAGGGATATTTATGAAAGTCCTTAATACTTTATTAAACCGTCTTGAAGAAATTACGGTAGCAATCACACTAACAATTAGTGTCATTCTTACATTCATTGAAGTTGTGCTCCGTTATGGGTTTGGCAGTTCTATTGGCTTTACACATGAGCTCGTCGTATATTTGCTCATTTTCACAGGAATGATCGGTGCATCCATTGGTGTACGAGAAAAAGTACACTTAGGTGTCGACTTACTCGTATTACAATTCCCTTATTCAATCCAAAAAGCATTAACACTCTTTTCTCTTATCATTTGCACATTATTTTGTATTATCATTACAATTCTAGGAATTGAACATATTCAAATTTTAAGTCAATTCGGACAGGTATCACCCGAGATGGAAATTCCATTATATATACCAAAATTAATCGTTCCACTCTCTTTCGGACTTATGACGATTCGCTTCATTCAGCAAATTATTATCATTATCAAAACACCTGCAAAATTAACATTACACAAAGAAGGAGGTATAGAGTAATGCAACCAGTAGTTGAAACAAACCAAGCACCTCAATTAAAAGAACCTGGATCTCCTTTAAAACGACTCATCTCAGCTATATGTATACTCATAACAATAGGAACGACAGGTTATGCAATGGTTACGAATAATATGGGGCTTGCTCTTTTCTCCACCCTTTTCTTGCTTATGCTACTTGGGTTACCAATTGCAATATCACTAGGTTTAGCATCATTAGTAACAATCTATTATTTTACAACAGATCCACTTCCTGATCTTGCTGGAAAAGTATTTTCAGGGTTAAATAGCTTCCCACTAATGGCGATTCCATTCTTCGTTCTTGCAGGGAATATCTTTACTACAGGTGGTGTTGCGAAGCGACTCATTAATTTAACAAATGCATGGGTAGGCCATATTCCAGGCGGATTATCTATTGCAGGTGTTGTTTCTTGTGCTATGTTTGCTGCTATTTCTGGTTCATCTCCAGCAACTGTTGTTGCGATAGGTAGTATTATGATTCCAGCCATGGTTAAGAACGGATATGGAAAAGGGTATGCGGTAGGTTCTATTTCAACTGCTGGCTCTCTTGGCATCTTAATTCCACCTAGTATCCCAATGATCGTCTACGCTGTAACCGTTGAGCAATCTGTTGGAAAATTATTTCTTGCTGGAATTATTCCAGGTATATTGTTAATGTCACTACTCGCTTTTGTAAGTTTTTATCGTGCAAAAAAGTTTGATTATGCACGAGCTGAGAAGGCATCATTCGGACAACGAATGAGAGCATTACGTTCCGCCATTTGGAGTTTATCGTTACCAATCGTTGTAATTGGTGGTATTTATACGGGTATCTTCACTCCGACTGAGTCTGCGGCTGTAGCTTGCATCATTGGCCTTATCGTTGGCTTCTTCTTTCATAAAGACCTAAAGCTTAAACACATACCTAACATTTTAATAGTATCTAGTAAAACTACAGCAATGTTATTTTTCATAATTACGATGGCAATGGTATTTGCTCACATATTAACGCTTGAACGAATCCCACATACAATAGCAGATGTAATAACTAGCTGGAATGTAGGACCTATCGTATTCTTACTAATTGTTAATATTTTATTATTTTTCGCAGGTCAATTTATGGAACCAACAGCTATCATCACGATCTTAGCGCCTATTCTTTTCCCAGTTGCAGTTGCACTAGGAGTTGATCCAATTCATTTCGGAATTATTATGGTCGTAAATATGGAAGTTGGTATGATCACTCCACCTGTAGGATTAAACCTCTACGTTGCAAGTGGAATAACAGATATGCCACTTATTGATGTTACGAGAGCAGCATTCCCTTGGCTCATCGCTGTCGTAATTGGACTCATTCTCGTAACGTATGTACCACAAATCAGTCTCTGGTTACCAAATCTACTTTATTAACATAGAACCCGCTTCGGAACAATCCAAAGCGGGCCTTATACTATGCTCTCAATTATCTTAGTTTGAATGCTTCTTTTCTAATTGTAACCTTTTCTAGTAAGCCATAATTTATATTAACACCTATCCCAATTCCTTCAGGAACTTTAATTTCCCCATTTTTTACGACCATAATAATTCC
>NZ_MJEH01000032.1 GCF_001742425.1 Bacillus solimangrovi | reverse complement strand
AGCAGATGTTATTTTAATGGCTAAAAATAAAGTTGATGGTGTTTACAGTGCGGATCCTACAATTGATGTAACCGCAGAAAAATATACTGACCTATCTTATTTAGACGTTCTAAAAGAAGGTCTTCAAGTTATGGATTCTACTGCATCTTCGTTATGCATGGATAATGACATACCACTCATTGTTTTCTCTATTATGGAGGAAGGAAACATTAAACGAGCGGTAATGGGTGAAAAAATAGGAACTACTATAAGGGGGAAATAATCGATGCCACAAAGTATATTAACTAGTGTAAATGAAAGAATGGATAAAGCAATTAAAGCATTTCGTCGTGAGCTTGGGACAGTTCGTACGGGCCGTGCCAACCCAGCAATCCTAGACAAAGTACAAGTTGAATATTACGGAGCATTAACGCCATTAAATCAATTGGCTGCAATTTCAACACCAGAAGCGCGATTACTTGTTATTACACCATTTGACAAGAGCTCAATTGCTGATGTTGAACGAGCTATTTTAAAGGCAGAGCTTGGATTAACGCCTTCAAATGATGGGAATGTAGTTCGTATTGCAATTCCTGCATTGACACAAGAACGTCGTGGTGAACTTGTGAAGTTAGTGCGTAAATATGCGGAAGAAGCGAAAGTAGCAGTTCGTAATGTACGACGTGATGCCAATGATGATCTTAAGAAACTTGAAAAAAGTGGTGACATCACTGAAGATGAACTACGTAATTATACTGAAGATGTACAAAAGCATACAGATAAGCACGTTGCTGATATCGATGTTATTACTAAAGAAAAAGAAAATGAAATCATGGAAGTCTAAATCATTTCAAGGTACAATAAGATATGTAAAAGACCCTCTCTCGTAAGGGGGTTTTTTTACAATTGGAAGTATAATTTCGCTAAACTGACATGAGATTATATAATAATAGCATAATGGTTTAACAAATGCTTTGGAGGAAGCTGTAATGCTTGAGAAATTCACATTTAAGAAAAAGAATGAAGGTTCAGCTACTTCTTTGTTTACAAAAGAGGATATAATTAATGAACAAGTACCTCGTCATATTGCGATTATTATGGACGGAAATGGTAGATGGGCAAAAAATAGAGGACTACCACGTGTTGCTGGACATAGAGAAGGTATGCAAGTAATCCGGCGTATTGTTCGTTTAGCAAATGAACTTGGAGTTGAAGTGTTAAGTCTTTACGCTTTTTCAACAGAAAATTGGAAAAGACCACCGAAAGAGGTTGAGTTTTTATTGAAATTACCTCAGATGTTTCTTACTACATTTTTACCAGAACTGATCGAACAAAATGTACAAGTAAGGACAATGGGTGAGACTTCTGCTTTACCTGCTCATACGATTAATGCTGTTGAAGAAGCAATTGAGAAGACGAAAGATAATGACGGATTAGTTTTGAATTTTGCTTTGAATTATGGAAGTCGATATGAAATTATGACGGCGGCGAAAAGAATAGCTGAAGACATTAAGCTTGGCACTCTTAATGAAGTTGACATTGATGAAGAGAAGTTTAATGAATATATGATGACGAGTTATTTACCTGACCCTGATTTATTAATACGTACTAGCGGGGAAATTCGATTGAGCAATTTTATGCTTTGGCAGCTCGCTTATTCAGAATTTTGGTTTACAGATGTATTGTGGCCAGACTTTGGTGAGGAACAATTTGTTGAAGCAATATGTGAATATCAACAAAGAGGACGTCGATTTGGTGGCGTTTAGTTAAATAAAGGTGTTGAAAAAATTGAAACAGCGCATAATTACGGCACTCGTAGCAGGAATAATTTTTTTAGGAATTGTAGTTTATGGTGCTATGCCATTTACTATACTCGTATACTTACTAGCGAGTGTAGCACTATATGAATTACTTCGAATGAAGAATATACAGATTACTTCATCACTTGGGTTCATCGGTTTATTGTTTCTGTGGTTATTAATGATTAAAGATGATATTCTATATGCTAGCCCAATTGTAACATTCACAAAGATTGAGCTTGCATTGATAGTCGTACTTGTTTTATTATCAATTACTGTTTTGAGTAAAAATCGTTTTACGTTTGATGATGTAGGTTTTATAATCCTGTCTGTTGTTTATATTGGTGTTGGTTTTTATTACTTCATTGAAACGAGAGAACGTGGTTTAGATTATGTTATATATGCATTATTTGTAATTTGGTCAACGGATACTGGAGCATATTTTGTCGGACGTTCATTAGGTAAACGTAAGCTTTGGCCAAAGATTAGTCCGAATAAAACAATTGAAGGTTCAATAGGTGGTATTGTTTTCGCTTTGTTGACTGCAGTTATTTTTCAATTAGTACACCCGTTACATTCATCTATGATGATCGTTATATTGATTACGATTTTAGCTTCGATAACGGGACAAATCGGAGACTTAGTAGAGTCAGCATTTAAACGCCATTACGTAGTGAAAGATTCTGGTACAATTTTACCGGGACACGGCGGGATTTTAGATCGTTTTGATAGCTTATTATTTGTTTTGCCTGTCCTTCATTTTGTACATTTTATATAGAGAATAGGAGGACATGTAGTAGTGGTAAAGAAAATTAGTCTATTAGGTGCAACTGGTTCTATCGGTGTACAAACACTCGATGTGATTAGAGCTCATCCTACCTCTTTTACACTTGTTGCTATGTCTGTAGGGAAAAACATTGATAAGGCATTAGAATATATTTTGGAATTTAAGCCTCTTCTCGTATCTGTACAAGAACAACATGATGCAGAGCGATTACAACGGGAAGTCCCAAGTGAAGTGAAAGTTTTGTACGGGAGAAAAGGGCTGATCGAAGTTGCTAGCATTGACGCAGATGTGCTCGTAAATGCAGTGCTTGGAAGTGTAGGTTTAGAGCCAACATTAGCAGCGATTGAATCAGGTAAGCAAATTGCACTTGCAAATAAGGAGACACTCGTAACAGCTGGGCATATCGTAATGAAAAAGGCTAAGGAAAAGGGAGTTTCTATTCTACCGGTAGACAGTGAACATTCTGCAATTTTTCAGTGCCTAAATGGAGAATCCGAAAAAGATATTTCCAAGCTTATTATTACAGCTTCAGGTGGGAGTTTTCGAGATCGAACACGTGATCAACTAAACGGCGTAACTGTTGAAGAGGCATTAAACCATCCTAATTGGTCTATGGGTGCTAAGATTACTATCGATTCTGCTACGATGATGAACAAGGGGCTTGAAGTAATTGAAGCACATTGGTTATTTGATATTCCATATGATCAAATTGAGGTACTACTGCATAAAGAAAGTATAATTCATTCAATGGTTGAATTTACTGATACGAGTGTTCTTGCACAGTTAGGACTACCTGATATGAGAGTGCCAATTCAATATGCGCTAACTTATCCTACAAGACTTGAACTTCCACGTGCAAAAAGGTTAAACTTATTAGATATAGGTACATTGAATTTTGGAAAGGCAGACTTTGAGCGGTATAGATGTCTCCGTTTTGCATATGAATCAGGTAGACAAGGTGGTAGTATGACAACCGTGTTAAATGCTGCAAATGAAGAGGCTGTTAGTCAATTTTTAAATGGTAAAATAGAGTTTTTACAAATAGAGGTTTTAATTGAAGAAGCTCTCCAAAGACATTCATTCATTAAAGAGCCGGCTTTGGAAATTATCCACGAAGTTGACAAAGAGACACGTCAATTTGTTCGTTCCCTTATTCAAATCTAGGTGCTGAAAATTTAGCTGCCGATAAAGGTGGGAAATAATTTGAATCAAATATTAGCGTTTATTATAATTTTTGGAGTTCTAGTTTTTGTTCATGAGCTCGGGCACTTAATCTTTGCAAAACGATCTGGAATGTTAGCTCGTGAGTTTGCTATTGGTTTCGGTCCAAAAGTATTTTCATTTAAAAGGGACGAAACAGTATATACAATTCGCTTACTTCCACTAGGTGGATTCGTTCGTGTTGCTGGTGAGGACCCTGAACTAGTCGAAGTGAAACCTGGCTATCACGTTGGGTTGTTATTTAATCATTCCAATAAAGTTGAGAAGATTATTATAAATAATAAATCTAAATATCCTGATGCTAAAATAGTTGAAGTTGAACATGCTGATTTTGT
The DNA here is from genome assembly GCF_001742425.1 of Bacillus solimangrovi. Classification (GTDB taxonomy): domain Bacteria; phylum Bacillota; class Bacilli; order Bacillales; family Bacillaceae_N; genus Bacillus_AV; species Bacillus_AV solimangrovi. Next base: position 27,351 of record NZ_MJEH01000032.1, on the reverse strand, counting down.
TCATGATTTAGTTGTTACTGGATATGAAGAAAACGAAGAAACATTACAAACATATTCTGTAGATGAACGAGCAATGTTAGTTGCAGATGAACAAGAAACACAAATTGCTCCTTATCATCGTCAGTTTGTATCAAAAACGATCGGTCAGCGTGCTATGCAAATTTTTGCAGGTCCTCTTATGAACTTTGCTTTGGCATTTGTAATTTTCGTAGTTATTGCAATGGCTCAAGGCATTCCGACAAATGAAGCGAAGTTAGGTCAACTTACAGATGATGGAGCTGCACGTCAAGCTGGCTTATTAGAAAATGATCAGATTAATTCGATTGATGGTGAACAAGTATCAAGCTGGGAAGAGATTGTAAAGATCGTTCAACAACATCCTGATGAGCCAATTGAAGTACATTACGAACGTAATGGAGAAGAAAATGCAACGACTGTAACACCTAAAGCCCAAGTTCGTGGAGATGTTACAGTTGGTATTATTGGAGTATATCCTTCAGTAGAAAAGTCTTTCTTTGGCTCATTGAAATACGGGGTTGTTGAAACTGCTACTGTAACGAAAGAAATATTTACAGGACTAGGTCTACTCGTCACAGGTCAATTATCATTTGATCAATTATCTGGTCCAGTCGGCATATACGAATATACTGGTAAGGCTGTTGAGAATGGTATATACATCGCTATGCAGTGGACGGCGTTGCTAAGTATTAACTTAGGGATCTTTAATTTATTGCCTCTGCCTGCTCTTGATGGTGGACGTCTCACATTTATTGCAATTGAGGCTTTACGTGGAAAACCACTCGATCCTCAAAAAGAAGGTATGGTACATTTCATTGGGTTTGCATTCCTTATGTTATTAATGATTGTAGTGACATGGAACGATATCCAAACGTTCTTTTTGAAGTAAACATGAAGTAGGATAGTAGGTTCTGATATAGAAAAGACTTTCTCACTTGTATTGTGGTATTTCAGTGAACGTTTTCTTGTTAACATTTCTATTCTTTCAAAGTTATAAAGAAATTAATTTAGTCGTATCAAACGAGTGTTAATGAACGGAAGGTATACCGTGTGCGATTTTATTGCACACGGTGTTACCTTTATATTGTATAAGAGATCGAGAAAATGAGGTGCTATTAATATGAAACAAAGTCAAATGCTCATTCCAACATTAAGGGACGTTCCTGCAGATGCAGAAATTAAAAGTCATCAGCTGTTGATTCGTGCTGGATACATTCGGAAAAATGCATCAGGGATTTATAGCTTTTTGCCATTAGGTAGAAAAGTATTACAAAAAGTCGAGGCAATCGTTCGTGAAGAAATGAATAAAATAGGTGCAAATGAAATGTTAATGCCTGTGTTACAAGATGCTGAACTTTGGCGTGAGAGTGGACGATGGGATAAATTTGGCCCTCAACTAATGCGTTTAAATGACCGTCATGATCGTGAATTTGCTCTAGGTGCGACACATGAAGAAGTGATCACATCTATTATTCGTGATGATGTGAACTCATATAAACGTTTACCTTTAGCACTTTATCAAATTCAAACAAAATATCGTGATGAAAAACGCCCTCGTTTTGGTTTACTTCGTGGACGAGAGTTCACAATGAAAGATGCTTATTCGTTCCATGCAACAAAAGAATCATTAGATGAAATGTACGAAAAAATGTATACAGCATACTCAAATGTGTTTGAACGATGTGGATTAAATTTCCGTCCTGTAATTGCTGATTCTGGAGCAATGGGGGGGAAAGATACACATGAATTTATGGCATTGTCCGATGTCGGAGAAGATACAATCGCATACTCAGATATTTCTTCATTTGCCGCTAATATTGAGATGGCACCTGTCCTAGATACATATGAAAAATCTACTGAAGAAGCAGAAGAAATGAAGAAAATTGCTACCCCAGATGCAAAAACAATTTCAGATGTCGCTAAACATTTAGGTATTGCTGAAGAAAATTGTATGAAGTCATTGCTATTTAAAGTAGATGAGCGTTTTGTACTCGTAATTGTTCGTGGTGACCATGAATTAAATGAAATTAAATTTAAACACCTTCTTGAAGCAGAAGCTGTGACGATGGCTACTGAAGAAGATGCACAACAATTATTAGGGGCTAGTTTTGGTTCTCTAGGTCCAATCGATGTAACTGGAGATGTAGAAATTATAGCAGACAATGCTGTTAAAGCAATTGTTAATGGGACATGTGGTGCAAATGAAAATGGCTATCATTATATGAACGTAAACGTAGATCGTGATTTTAAACCTTCTCAATTTGCTGATCTACGATTTATTAAAGAGGGTGACCTATCTCCAGATGGAGAAGGTACAATTCAATTTGCTAAAGGAATTGAAGTTGGACAAGTCTTCAAATTAGGTACTTATTATAGTGAGAAAATGGGTGCACAATTCCTAGATGAGAATGGGAAAGCGAAACCTATGATTATGGGCTGTTATGGTATTGGTGTCTCTCGAACATTAGCTGCGATTGTGGAGCAGTTCAATGATGAGAGTGGAATTGTATGGCCGAAAGCAATCTCACCATTTTCAGTACATCTTATTCCGATAAATGTGAAGAATGATATACAACGTGAACTTGCTGATAAATTATATAATGAGCTTTCAAAAGTAGGTTTTGATGTATTATATGATGACCGTAAAGAACGTCCAGGTGTAAAATTTGCCGATAGTGATTTAATTGGTATTCCTTATCGTGTTACAGTAGGTAAAAAGGCAGAAGAAGGAATAGTTGAATTAAAGTATCGTGAAACAGGAGAAACGGAAGAAGTATCTGTTTCAGAGTTGGCTAATCGACTTGTAAATTAATTATTTTATTAACAAATGAGTTGAGTTCATAATAGGGGCATCTTCCTTCATTAATAAGGAGATGCCTTTCGTTTTCAAGTAATGAATATCGATTTTTATAAGTCCACTTTCTTAATGAAAGGAGTACTAACTGTGACAGAGATAAATTCTGAGCATAAGCAGCGTTTTCAGATTTTGCTTAAACAAATGGAGTTACCGGAAACTCTTGTTGAAGAACATTTTCAAAATGGTGCAATTATTAAACTTACAGTAGATAAAGAAAGTCGTTCATGGCATTTTCAACTACAATGGTCAGAATTGCCACCAGCAAATGTATTTCAACTTTTTACGTCGCATATTGAGAAAAGTTTTTCACATATTGCTACTGTTACGTTTTCGATTGAGCCAGTTCAACAAAGATTAACAGATTCACTTGTTCAAGGGTATTGGCCACTTTTTGTTGAAAAATTACAAAATATATCACCTGCACTGAAGATGTTACTAAAGAACCAGCAGCCATCTATTGAAGGACAAAAATTATTCGTTCAAACAAGGAATGAAGCTGAGGCAGAAGCTCTTAAACGGAAATTTCAGCAACAATATATACCATATTTTCATGAAATGGGCCTTCCGATTTCTCAAGTTGAAACGACAATTGTTCATTCAGAAGAGGAATATCAACAGTTCGTAGAGCAAAAAACAGCAGAAGAACGGACGAAAGTTGTAGAAGTGATTGCAGAGAAAGAACATAAAGTACAACAACGTGAAGCAAATGCAGAAGCTAACTTACCAAGTGGTCCGCTGACAATTGGATTAAAAATTCAGGATGAACCATTACAGTTAAAAGAAGTTCAAGATGAAGAGCGACGTATAACTGTACAAGGGTATGTTTTTGATGCTGAAACGAGAGAACTTCGTAGTGGGCGAACATTGCTAACGTTTAAAATAACGGATTATACAGATTCGATTTTAGTTAAAATGTTTTCTAGAGATAAAGAAGATGTACCGATGCTTCAAGCGATAAAAAAAGGCATGTGGGTTAAAGTTCGCGGTGGAATCCAAAATGATACGTTTGTACGTGACCTTGTAATGATCGCTAAAGACATTAACGAAATAAAACCACAAGAACGTAAGGATACTTCGAAAGAAAAAAGAGTGGAGTTACATTTGCATACGCCGATGAGTCAAATGGATGCTGTTACACCTGTGTCTCGATTAGTTGAGCAAGCAAGTAAATGGGGGCATCCCGCTATTGCAGTGACAGATCATAATGTTTGTCAAGCTTTTCCCGAAGCATTTGGAGCGGCTAAAAAGCATGGAATAAAAATGCTCTATGGGGTAGAAGCAAATTTGGTTGATGATGGTGTACCAATTGCGTATAATTCACAGCATCGTACATTAGCAGACGAAACTTATGTCGTCTTTGACGTTGAAACAACTGGACTATCTGCTGTGTATGACACGATTATTGAGCTTGCTGCTGTAAAAATAAAAGATGGTGAGATTATTGATCGATTTGAATCTTTCGCTAATCCACATCATCCTTTGTCGGCTACAACTATTGAGTTGACAGGAATCACCGATGATCTTGTCCAAAATGCACCTGATCCAGAAGAAGTGCTAAAGAAGTTTTACGATTGGATTGAAGATGATACGCTCGTTGCTCACAATGCTAGTTTTGATATGGGTTTTTTAAATGTTGGGTTTCAAAAGATTGACGTTGGGAAGGCAAAAAATCCTGTTATCGATACGCTAGAATTAGCCCGTTTCTTATATCCAGATTTTAAGAATCATCGCTTAAATACGTTATGTAAGAAATTTGACATTGAGCTAACACAACATCACCGTGCAATTTATGACGCTGAAGCAACTGGGTATTTATTAATTAAGTTATTAAAAGATGCTGCAGAACGTGAGATTAGCCATCATGATCAATTCAATGACCATATGGGTGAAGGAAAAGCATATCAACGTTCTCGACCATCACATATTACAATTTTGGCTCAAACACAAGAAGGTTTGAAAAATTTATTTAAACTAGTATCTCTATCACACCTACATTATTTTTATAGAATGCCAAGAATTCCTCGTTCTCAATTACAAAAATATCGAGAAGGATTGTTAATTGGTTCTGCTTGTGATCAAGGAGAAGTATTTGAGGCGATGATGCAAAAGGCTCCAGAAGAAGTTGAAGAAGTTGCTGAGTTTTATGACTATCTAGAAATTCAACCACCGAGCAACTATTATCATCTAATTGAAAAAGATCTAGTGCATGATAATGAAAACCTATTAGAAATCATTGGGAATATTGTAAAGCTCGGGGAGAAGTTAGATAAGCCTGTCGTAGCTACAGGAAATGTACACTACTTGAATGAAGAGGATCATATTTATCGGAAAATATTGATTGCTTCACAAGGAGGAGCGAATCGTCTTAATAAGCAAACACTGCCACATGTACATTTTAAATCAACAAATGAAATGTTAGATGCTTTTGCTTTCTTAGGAGATGATTTAGCAAAACAAGTTGTTGTTACGAATACGAATAAAGTCTCAGATATGATTGAGGAAATCAAACCGATTAAGGACGATTTGTACACTCCAAAAATTGAAGGTGCAAATGAAGAAATTCGAGAGATGTGTTACGGTCGTGCAAGAAGCATATATGGTGAAGAACTACCTGAAGTTGTAGAAAAAAGGATCGAAAAAGAATTAAAAAGTATTATTGGGCATGGTTTTGCCGTTATATACTTAATTTCTCAAAAAATTGTTAAGAAGTCATTGGATGATGGTTATCTTGTAGGTTCACGTGGTTCAGTAGGATCATCCTTTGTCGCAACTATGATGGAAATTACTGAGGTAAATCCTCTTGCTCCACATTATGTTTGTCCAAGCTGCAAGCATTCACACTTTTTTGATGATGGTTCAGTTGGAAGTGGATTTGACCTTCCTGATGAGAATTGTCCAAAATGTGGAGCTGAATATAAAAAAGATGGTCATGATATTCCATTTGAAACGTTCTTAGGATTTAAAGGGGACAAAGTACCCGATATTGATTTGAACTTCTCTGGTGAATATCAACCTAAGGCACATAATTATACGAAAGTATTATTTGGTGAAGATTATGTGTATCGTGCTGGAACAATTGGTACAGTAGCAGATAAAACAGCATACGGATATGTAAAAGGTTATATGAGTGATAGAGAGCTTCAATATCGAGGTGCTGAAATCGATCGACTTGTATCAGGATGTACAGGTGTTAAGAGAACAACCGGTCAGCACCCTGGTGGAATTATCGTTGTACCAGACTATATGGATATATACGATTTTTGCCCAATTCAATATCCTGCAGATGACCAATCATCTGAATGGCGTACGACACATTTTGATTTCCATTCGATTCATGACAATTTATTGAAATTAGATATTCTCGGTCACGATGATCCGACTGTTATCCGTATGTTACAGGACTTAAGTGGAATTGATCCAAAAACGATTCCAACGGATGACCCTGAAGTAATGAAAATATTTAGCGGTACGGAAAGCTTAGGTGTAACACCTGAACAAATTAACGGCAAGGTTGGAAGCTTAGGAATTCCAGAGTTTGGGACGCGTTTTGTAAGACAAATGCTTGAAGATACAAAACCGACAACATTTTCTGAGCTGGTCCAAATTTCAGGGTTATCACATGGAACAGATGTATGGTTAGGCAATGCCCAAGAGTTAATTTATAGCGGAACTTGTCAATTAAGTGATGTTATCGGTTGTCGTGATGATATTATGGTGTACCTTATCTATAAAGGGCTAGAACCATCGTTAGCATTTAAAATAATGGAGTTTGTTCGTAAAGGAAAAGGTCTACAAGATGAGTGGATCGATGAAATGAAAAATAATGGTGTACCTGATTGGTATATTGATTCATGTTTGAAAATAAAATATATGTTCCCGAAAGCACACGCCGCTGCATATGTGTTAATGGCGGTTCGTATCGCATATTTTAAAGTTCATTTTCCAATTTTATATTATGCAGCATATTTTACAGTTCGAGCAGATGATTTTGATATTGAAGCGATGGTACGTGGTACAAATGCTATCCGAGCTGTAATTGATGAGATCAATGCAAAAGGTCTAGAAGCATCAACAAAAGAAAAAAATTTATTAACTGTGCTTGAAATTTCAAATGAAATGTGTGAGCGTGGTTATTCATTCCAAAAGATTGATTTATATAAATCAAGTGCTTCAGACTTTATCGTAGAAGGAGATACATTAATACCGCCATTTAATTCAATTCCAGGTTTAGGTACAAATGCTGCAATTAATATTGTGAAAGCACGTAAAGACGGTGAGTTTTTATCAAAAGAAGATTTGCAACAAAGAAGTAAAATATCTAAAACAGTCCTAGAATACTTAGATAATCAAGGGTGTTTAGATGGAATGCCTGATGCGAATCAACTTTCTTTATTTTAAAGTAGACTTTCCAAAGTGATAAGAGTTTATCGTATTTATATGAGGCAAGTTCAAATTGATTTTAGTGACCATTCTTCCATATTAAATGGTTACGATGAGTTAAGTAATGCAATGAAACTTGAATCTACTTGCAAACAATTCCTGTTTATGCTATATTTCTAGAAGGTAATATGAATGATAATGACTGCAAAGAGTGGGGAAACCCACTCTTTCGTTTTATCTTTTGCTAAAAGGGATAATCTCCCTATTGTTCCGTTTTTGGACCCCATTTTGGGTTGTGAAGTTTGACTGAAATGAGCTGTCATTCATGATAGTTCGATTAAGATAAACCTTCGACTTTCATTTCCCCTGCTTGCAAAAAGCAGGGGATTTTCGTCAGGAAGGTTGTGCAAAAAGGAGGTAGACGATGGCAAACATCAAAGAAACAGCTGAAGAACTTGTGAGTCCAATTCTTGAACAAATGTCACTGGAACTTGTAGATGTAGAATATGTAAAGGAAGGTAAAAACTATTTTTTACGCCTTTACATTGATTCAGAAACAGGTGTAGACATAGAAGAATGTGGAAAAGTAAGTGAATTATTGAGTGAGAAATTAGATGAAGCTGATCCAATTGAGCATGCTTATTTCTTAGAAGTCTCTTCACCAGGTGCAGAGCGACCTCTAAAAAAAGAAGCAGATGTAAAAAAGGCGATTGGAAAAAATATTAATGTGAAAACATATGAACCAATCAATGGTGAAAAAGAATTTGAAGGTAAGTTATTGTCTTTTGATGGTGAAATGGTAACAATTGAAATTAAAATCAAAGCACAGAAGAAACAAATTGAGATACCGTATGAGAAAGTAGCAAAAGCAAGGTTAGCGGTTACTTTCAATTAAAAAGGGGAGAAATTTTGAGATGAGTACTGAACTTTTTGATGCCTTAACACTTTTAGAAAAGGAAAAAGGGATCAGCAAAGAAGTCATCTTAGAAGCGCTTGAAGCGGCGCTAATTTCAGCATATAAACGTAACTATAATCAGGCGCAAAATGTTCGTGTCGATATTAATCCTGATACGGGTACGATGCGTGTATACACACGTAAAGAAGTATGTGAAGATGTCTATGATGCATTGCTAGAAATTTCCTTAGAAGAGGCACGTGAGATTAATCCACAGTTTGAAATTGGAGATATTGTAGAGATTGAAATTACGCCACGAGATTTTGGTCGTATAGCAGCCCAAACTGCAAAACAAGTGGTTACTCAACGAGTTAGAGAAGCAGAACGTGGCATTATCTATAATGAATTTATCGATCGTGAAGACGATATTATGACTGGTATTGTTCAACGCCAAGATTCTAGATTTATTTACGTTTCACTTGGCAAAACAGAAGCAATCTTGCCACAAAGTGAACAAATGTCAAACGAAACTTATGCCCCGCATGATCGTTTGAAAGTATATATTACAAAGGTTGAGAAAACATCAAAAGGTCCACAAATTGTTGTATCTCGTACACATCCAGGGCTCTTGAAACGTTTGTTCGAAATGGAAGTACCAGAAATTTATGATGGAACCGTTGAATTAATGTCAGTTTCACGTGAAGCAGGTGACAGATCAAAGATTGCTGTTTTTGCTGCAAATGAAGACATAGACCCAGTAGGTGCTTGTGTAGGTCAACGTGGTCAACGTGTACAAGCGATCGTCAATGAATTAAAAGGTGAAAAGATCGACATCGTTCGTTATTCAGAAGACCCTGTTGAATACGTTGCAAATGCTTTGAGCCCATCAAAGGTCGTTAAAGTTATCGTTAATGAAGCTGATAAAGCAACAACAGTTATTGTACCTGATTACCAATTATCTCTTGCGATCGGTAAGCGTGGGCAAAATGCCCGTCTTGCTGCAAAATTAACGGGTTGGAAAATTGACATTAAGAGCCAGTCAGAAGCAGAAGAAAATGGTATATTATTTGAAAAGATAGATGAAAATGCTGAAAGGCCAATCGCTGTATATGAAGGCAACGATGCACTTGAATCTAATGAAGAAGAAATTATTTTCGATTCTTTCGAAGAACAACCATCAGAGGAATTAGATGAGGAAATAGTCTTCGATAATTTAGAAGATGAGGATAACGAATAAAGAGGTGGAGCCTGATGAATAAGCGCAAAGTACCAATGCGAAAGTGTGTTGCAAGTCAGGAAATGAAGCCAAAGCAAGAGTTAATTCGTATAGTGCGTTCTAAAGAAGGAGAGGTCAAGATTGACCCTACTGGGAAGTTGAACGGTAGAGGTGCATACCTTACTTTAGATAGAGAATGTATTTTGAAAGCACAAAAGAGAAATATCCTATCCAATCATTTGAAAGCAAATGTAGATGAAGAGATATATAAACAACTTTTGACGTTAGCTGACAAGGAGACGCAATAAAGCATGAAACAACCAAAATGGATGTCATTGTTAGGCTTGGCAAATCGAGCAAGGCAGTGTATTTCCGGAGAAGAGCTTGTTGTGAAAGAAATAAGAAGCGGGCGTGCAAAACTTGTATTGCTTTCTGGGGATGCTTCGGATAATACTACAAAAAAAATTCGCAATAAAAGCACGAGTTATCATGTCCCAATGAGAATTGTTCAAGATCGGTTTGAGTTAGGGAAGGCGATTGGTAAACCTCACCGTGTGACAGTAGCGGTGCTTGATGATGGATTTGCGAAAAAACTGCTGACACTGCTCGATGAATAATTGTGGGGGTGGAAGTATGAGTAAAATAAGAGTGTATGAATATGCAAAGAAAAATGAGATTTCTAGTAAGGAAGTCATTTCAAAACTAAAAGAAAGCAATGTTGATGTTACAAATCATATGTCAACAATTGACGAGGAAGCAGTGAGAAAATTGGATAACGCATTTAATAAAGGTAATAATCAGACAAATAATAATCAAAAAAGCAACAAAAAAGGACCAAAGAAAAATAACCAACGTTCTAATAATCGAAGTAATAACGCAAATAATGCTAAACCACAAGCTCCGAAGGTTCCACAAGCGTTGCCTGAAAAGATTACGTATTCAGGCTCATTAACTGTTGGAGAGTTTGCTGAGAAACTCGGTAAAGAATCATCAGAAATCATTAAGAAGTTAATGATGTTAGGTGTTATGGCTACGAAAAACCAAGATCTTGATAGTGATTCGATTGAATTACTAGCAGAAGATTTCGGTGTGAAAGTAGAAGAAGAAATTCACTTAGAAGAAACAGATTTTGCTGCTTATGAAGTTGAAGATAGTGAAGACGATCTTTCGATTCGTCCACCTGTAGTTACAATTATGGGACACGTTGACCATGGTAAAACGACTTTATTAGATTCAATCCGTAAGACCAAAGTTACTGAAGGTGAAGCAGGCGGAATTACACAACATATCGGAGCATATCAAATTACGAACAAAGGTAAAAAATTAACATTCCTTGATACACCTGGACACGCTGCTTTCACAACGATGCGTGCTCGTGGTGCGAGTGTTACTGATATTACGATTCTTGTAGTTGCAGCAGATGATGGTGTTATGCCTCAAACTATCGAAGCAATTAGCCATGCGAAGGCAGCAGAGGTGCCAATTATCGTAGCGGTTAATAAAATAGATAAAGAAGGTGCAAACCCTGATCGAGTTATGCAAGAGTTAATGGAGCATGGGCTCGTTGCAGAAGAATGGGGTGGAGAAACAATTTTCGTCAAATTGTCTGCTATCCAAGGTGAAGGAATTGATGACTTAATTGAAATGATTACACTCGTTTCAGAAGTTGAAGAATTAAAAGCAAATCCTAACCGTGTTGCTGCTGGAACAGTAATTGAAGCACAATTAGATAAAGGTCGAGGTTCTGTAGCAACCCTTCTCGTTCAAAAAGGTACGTTACGCGTTGGTGATCCAATTGTTGTTGGTAATACATTTGGTCGTGTACGTGCAATGGTTAATGATCTTGGTCGTCGAGTGAAAGAGGCGGGTCCATCTACTCCTGTGGAAATTACAGGTTTAAATGATGTACCACAAGCTGGAGATCCATTCCTTGTGTTTAAGGATGAAAAGAAAGCACGTCAAATTGGTGAAGCTAGAGCTCAGAAGTTATTAGAAGAGCAACGTGGTGAGAAAACGAAAGTTAGTCTAGATGATTTGTTTGAACAGATCAAACAAGGTGAGATGAAGGAACTCAATTTAATTTTGAAAGCAGATGTACAAGGTTCTGCTGAAGCACTTGCTTCGTCATTACAAAAGATTGACGTAGAAGGTGTTCAAGTGAAGATTATCCACACTGGTGTGGGTGCAATTACAGATTCAGATATTACGCTTGCTGCTGCATCAAATGCAATTGTAATAGGATTCAATGTACGTCCTGATGTAAATGCTAAAAAGACAGCTGAGAGTGAAGGAGTCGATATTCGACTTCACCGCATCATCTACAAGGTGATTGAAGAGATTGAATTTGCGATGAAGGGAATGCTAGATCCTGAGTTCGAAGAGAAAGTTATTGGTACTGTTGAAGTACGTGAAACGTTTAAAGTTTCAAAAGTTGGTACAATTGCTGGTTGTTATGTAACTGATGGGAAAATCACTCGTGATGCGAGTATTCGTCTAATTCGTGATGGTATTGTCGTCTTCGAAGGTGAGATCGATTCTTTAAAACGTTTTAAAGATGATGCGAAAGAAGTTGCACAAGGTTATGAATGTGGGATTACAATCGCGAAATTCAATGACATTAAAGAAGGCGATGTTATTGAAGGGTATGTTATGGAAGAGATTGAAGTAAAATGATCGGAGTGGTGCGCTGTGAGTGCATCATCTACGACGCTCAATCACTTAAAGATAAAAGGTCAATAACAAAACGTGTGATTGAACGTATCCGAAATCGTTTTAATGTTTCAATTGCAGAGACTGACCATCATCAAGTTTGGCAACGCACTGAATTTACGGTTGCTGTTGCAGCTAGAGAACAAGTGACGGCAGAGAAGGAATTGAATCGAGTGATGGAATTTATTGATTCCTTCCCAGAAATCGAAAGAACCGTCACATCATATGAATGGTTGTAATTTGAGGTGATTAATAATGAGTAATATTCGCTCAACACGTGTAGCTGAGCAAATGAAAAAGGAGCTTGGCGACATTTTAAGCCGCAAAATCAAAGACCCTCGTGTAGGTTTTGTAACAGTGACTGATGTACGTGTAACAGGAGATTTGCAGCAAGCAAAGGTCTATATCACTGTGCTCGGTACTGAAGAACAAAAACAAGATACACTAAAAGGTCTTACGAAAGCAAACGGTTTTATTCGTTCTGAAATCGGCAAACGTATTCGGTTGCGAAAAACACCTGAAATATTGTTTGAATTTGATGAAACAATTGAACGAGGAAATCGTATTGAGCACTTATTGCATGAGATTAATGATCCTTCTGATGGATAATGATAATCTCAACAAGGGTAGACTGTAACTGGTCTATCCTTTCTTTTTGAATTAAAGTAGAATTCACAGAAATGTTGTTACAACTACCATCTGTTTGAGATTATAAGTTAGTAATAAGGTGTCAAGTTACTTTGTAGTCGATTGAACTCAGTAAGCAGAAGACCGTCACTTTAACTAGAGAGTGAAGTACATATTGAATTGGAGAGATTAGATGGATGGAATCTTACCTCTATATAAACCGAGGGGGATGACCTCTCATGATTGTGTTTTTAAAGTAAGAAAGTTGTTAAAAACAAAAAAAGTGGGTCATACAGGAACTCTTGATCCTGAAGTAGATGGTGTGCTGCCACTTTGTATAGGTAGAGCCACAAAAATTGCTGAATATATTACTGAAAGTGAAAAGGAATATGAAGCTGAAATCACGCTAGGTACTGCTACAGAAACAGAGGATGCACATGGTGATATTATCGAAAGTAAAGCAGTTGCTGAAACAATTGCTGTGGCAAATATTGAAGCTGTATTGAAAAGCTTCATTGGAGATATTACGCAAATCCCTCCAATGTATTCAGCGGTTAAGGTGAATGGGAAAAAATTATATGAATATGCGAGGCAAGGAATAGCAGTAGAACGTCCTGAACGCACCGTCACAATTCATGACATTACAATGTTGAGTAATGATCCTGTTACTGATAAGAATACTACTTTCTCTATCCGTGTTACGTGCAGTAAAGGTACATATGTGCGTACACTTGCTGTAGATATAGGGAAGGCGCTCGGGTATCCAGCACATATGTCTAAGCTCACTAGGCATTCTTCAGGAGGTTTTCAACTTGAAGACTGTGTGACATTTGATAAAATTGAAATGGACAATTACAACTTAATTCCTATGGAAGTTCCTCTTTCAAAATTGACGAAACTGACAGTTAATGAAACACTAGAGAAGGCAGTGAAAAATGGTGCAGTCCTCCCTATAGCAAAAGAATGTATAGGTCTAGAACGTTTTGGCGTGTGGAACACAGTAAATGAATGTATTGCAATTTATAAACCACATCCAAGTAAGCCTGGTGTAATGAAGCCAGAAAAAGTACTTCGTATTTAAAAAGTTTTTTTGACTATGTCATTTAATCGTTTTTGCACTGTTAGCTAATAGTTTGCTTAATGATATGATAAATAGATACAGTGGAATTTCGATCAGTGTTTGGTTTTTCTATTTTTCTGTAGACGAATTATAGTATTTCTTTCAGCTTCTTACATTGAAATTCTGCTGATTTTCAGTCTGAAAGTTTGATCCCAAAGAGCCAATATAACGTGATGAATTGAAAGTGTTAAGACAAGTTAAAAGAAGGTGAAAGTATGAAAGTGATCCATCTGTCATATCCACACCAGCTAGCTGGTGAAGAAGTTGAAGATAAAGCAATGGCACTTGGTTTTTTTGATGGTGTTCATCTCGGACATCAGAAAGTTATTCTAACGGCAAAGCATGAAGCAGAAAAACGAGGCATAAAGAGTGCTGTAATGACATTTTATCCTCACCCATCTGTCATCTTACGGAAACAGACACAGCATGTTAGATACATTACTCCGCAAGATGAGAAAGTGAGACAAATTGAGCAGCTAGGTATTGATGAATTATACATTGTTCAATTTGACAAAAGTTTCGCTGAACTTTTTCCTCAAGAATTTGTAGATGAATTTATTATTCATTTAAAAGTAAAACATGTAGTAGCGGGGTTTGACTTTTCGTATGGCAGATTAGGAAAAGGAACGATGGAAACTTTACCTTTCCATTCTCGTGAATTTTTCACACAAACGGTTGTCAGTAAAGTAGCAAATAATGATGAGAAAGTTAGCTCTTCACTTATACGGGAAAAAATACATCTAGGTGCAGTTCATCAAATCCCTGATCTTTTAGGAAGACACTATGAAGTACAAGGGTTGGTTGTCGATGGAGATAAACGTGGAAGAACTATTGGTTTTCCAACTGCAAATGTACAAGCTTCAGATAAGTATTTAATGCCTCCTGTAGGTGTATATGCAGTTAAAATGCTCGTTAATGGACTTTGGCTTGATGGTGTCTGTAATTTAGGCTATAAGCCGACATTTCATGATGATAAAGTTGAACCAATTTTAGAAGTACACGTTTTTGATTTTAATGCAGACATCTATGGGAAGACAGTTACGGTAAAGTGGTTACAGAGAATTCGTGAAGAAAAAAAGTTTACGAATGTAGATGAATTAATCATACAAATTAAAGAGGATAAAGCAAAAGCAGAAAAAATCCTGGCAAATATGTAAGGTGTACTTGCATTCTATCCAGATTCATAGTATTATAATCAACGTATGCTTAAAGGCATTCATTTAGAACCATTGCTTGGCAATACGAGTCACCAACGTTTGCTCAGTGATCGGGGATTATTATTTAGGAGGTGAATAGGATGGCCTTAACACAAGAGCGCAAACAAGAACTTATTAATGAGTTCAAAACTCACGAGAATGATACAGGTTCTCCAGAAGTTCAAATTGCTGTCCTAACAGAACAGATTAACACTTTGAACGAACATTTACGTACACACAAGAAAGACCACCACTCTCGTCGCGGTCTTCTAAAAATGGTAGGTAAACGTCGTAATCTTCTTACGTATCTACGTAATAAAGATGTTACTCGTTACCGTGAAGTAATTACTAAACTCGGCTTACGTCGATAATTGAGAAAAGCGGGATTCGTCCCGCTTTTTTCTTATACTAATTACTTAGCATATTTTTACAAATAAATGTTTATGATTTGAACAAACCGTAAGAAATTTTTTGTAATCTATTTTTTTGTAAAAATTGTTTTACATATATAAGCTATCCTGTTAAGTTTGAGTTGATTAGGCAATACTGAAATAAAGTGAACCTACCTTTGAAGCTAGGATTTCTTCGATATTTAATGGATTTTTAAACATTCATGTATAATTTTATGCTGATGCTACAATGGTATGAATAAGGTTCTTCTTTTAAAAACCTTTTGAAATTATATTACTTTTTGCAATGGAAGAGTTAATATTAATTGACACGTAATATATGTGATACATAAATGAGAGGGGTACGCTACAAATGGAACATGAAAAACGCGTATTTTCGATGGAATGGGCAGGAAGAGAGTTATCGGTTGAAATTGGCCAACTTGCTCAACAAGCAAACGGAGCATGTCTTGTACGTTATGGTGACACAGCCGTATTAAGTACTGCAACTGCTTCAAAAGAACCAAAAGATTTAAGTTTCTTTCCTCTGACAGTTAATTATGAAGAGCGTCTTTATGCTGTCGGTAAAATTCCTGGCGGGTTTATTAAGCGTGAAGGTCGTCCAAGTGAAAAAGCGATTCTGGCTAGTCGTTTAATTGATCGCCCAATTCGACCATTATTCGCAGATGGTTTCCGTAATGAAGTTCAAGTCATCAGTATTGTTATGAGTGTGGACCAAGATTGTTCAAGTGAGATGGCAGCAATGTTTGGCTCATCACTTGCATTATCTGTTTCGGATATTCCGTTCGCAGGTCCGATTGCTGGAGTCATTGTAGGACGTATTGATGGTGAATTTGTTATTAATCCATCAGTTGAACAGCTGGAGCAAAGTGATATTCATTTAACTGTGGCAGGAACGAAGGATGCTGTGAACATGGTTGAAGCTGGTGCAAATGAAGTACCAGAGGAAACGATGTTAGAAGCAATCATGTTTGGTCATGAAGCAATTAAAGAACTTATTATCTTCCAAGAAAAAATTGCTTCAGAAATTGGTACAGTGAAGATGGAAGTGCAATTGTATGAACTCGACAAAGAGTTAGAAGCAGAAGTGCGTGAGAAATGTGAGAAAGAACTTCTTGAAGCAATTCAAGTTAAAGAAAAACATGCACGTGAAGATGCTATTAACGAAGTGAAAAAGCGAGTAGTTGAAGAATATGAAGCAATCGAAGTTGAAAATGATGTCTTAAAGCAAGTTAAAGACATTCTAAGTAAAATGGTTAAAGAAGAAGTACGCCGTCTGATTACGAAAGAAAAAGTGCGTCCAGATGGTCGTGGAATTGATGAAATTCGTCCACTTTCGTCTGAAGTTAGTAAGTTCCCTCGTACACATGGTTCAGGTCTTTTTACTCGTGGACAAACACAAGCGCTAAGTATTTGTACATTAGGGGCGCTTGGTGATGTACAGATCTTAGATGGTTTAGGTGTTGAAGAATCGAAACGATTTATGCACCATTACAATTTCCCTCAGTTTAGTGTCGGAGAAACAGGACCGATTCGTGGACCAGGTCGTCGAGAAATTGGTCATGGTGCTCTAGGGGAGCGTGCACTTGAAAAAGTTATCCCGTCTGAGAAAGATTTTCCTTATACAATTCGCCTTGTTTCAGAAGTCCTTGAGTCGAATGGTTCTACTTCACAAGCGAGTATTTGTGCGAGTACATTAGCAATGATGGATGCAGGTGTACCAATCAAAGCACCAGTTGCAGGAATTGCAATGGGTCTTGTGAAGTCTGGTGATGATTATTCGGTATTAACAGACATTCAAGGCATGGAAGATTTCTTAGGTGATATGGACTTTAAAGTTGCTGGTACAGCAGCTGGTGTAACAGCACTACAAATGGATATTAAAATTGAGGGCTTATCTCGTGAAATTCTTGAGGAAGCACTTGCTCAAGCTAAAAAAGGTCGTATGCAAATTCTCGATCATATGATTCAAACGATTAATACACCACGAGAAGAATTGAGTGAATTCGCACCTAAGATTCTTACAATGGCTATTAATCCGGATAAGATTCGTGATGTTATTGGACCAAGTGGAAAACAAATCAATAAAATTATTGAAGAAACTGGCGTGAAAATCGATATTGAGCAAGATGGAACAATCTTCATTTCATCGACTGATTCAAGCATGAACGCTAATGCAAAGAAAATTATTGAGGACCTTGTTCGTGAGGTTGAAGTAGGCCAAACATACTTAGGTAAGGTGAAACGAATTGAAAAATTCGGTGCTTTTGTAGAAATTTTCAAAGGCAAAGATGGCTTAGTTCATATTTCAGAAATTGCTGAAGAACGTATTGCTAAAGTAGAGGATGCATTATCTATAGGTGATGAAATTCTTGTGAGAGTAAAAGAAGTTGATAATCAAGGTCGCGTTAATTTATCGCGTAAAGTAATTTTGCGTGAAGAACGTGAACGAAAAGAACAACAAGAAAAGAAGTAAACAAAAAAAGCTGAAACTTTTCAGCTTTTTTTGTTTGTATCATCATCGATCGTACACTCTAGTTAATCTATAATTTTACAGACACTTTTTGGTTTTTACATTCATTAATCATAAGTTGTCCTTCTCCTTCATAAGGTGTATGGAGCGTAGGAGGGATGATTATTGAAGAAGCAACTCATACATTTCATTGGGTTTGTAGTATTGATCTTATTAACATGGGGGATTACAGATAATCCGTATTCATCTCGATATCTCGTCCAGTTAAAAAATAGTGCACCTACATTTGTAAGCAATGATAGTTTATATCAAGAGATTGTAGAAAAAGCTAAAGGGTATGAAGAGAAACCGATTGATGCTGTCATTGATCCAGTTTGGAAGGCGATTCCAGGATATGATGGTGTGAAGGTAAATATTGAGAAATCTTATGATATTATGAAAAAAAAGGGTAAGTTTGAAGAAGAAGTACTCGTCATGCAACCGATAAAGCCAAAAATACTATTAAATGATTTGCCAGCTTCTCCAATTTATCGTGGAAATGATAAAAAACCGATGGTCAGTTTCATCGTAAATGTTGCTTGGGGAAATGAACATATACCTGAAATACTTAAGATATTAAAAGAAAATCATGTTCAAGCTACATTTTTCCTTGAAGGTCGTTGGGTCAAGAATAATTCAGAGCTAGCTGAGATGATTTTTGAGGCAGGTCATGAAATTGGTAATCATTCATTCTCTCACCCTGATATGGGTAAGTTGTCAAGGCAATTGGCTATAGAAGAAATTCAGAAAACAAATGATGTCATTCAAGCCACTCTTGACATTAAACCGAAATGGTTCGGTCCGCCTAGTGGTAGCTATAATCAACAAACTATCGAAGCTGCATCACAATTAGGGATGAAAACAGTTCTGTGGAGTGTGGATACGGTCGATTGGAGAAATCCAAATCCATCAGACATGGTTGAGCGTGTTCGATCAAAGCTTCATCCAGGTGCAATGGTATTAATGCATCCAACTGAGGCAACTGTTAAAGGTCTTGAAGGAATGATTAAAGCGGTTGAAAAAAAAGAATATAAACTTGGAAAAGTGTCTACATTATTAAGTGAACAAAGAATTGAAATGATCCACAGTGACAGATAAATGTTGCTGTGGTTTTCAAAGTATCGATTATCATTTCTATTAATTACGTTTTTGAAATAACGTTAAAAAACTTATTAGCTTTTTATATTTTAAAGACGGAATCTATCATCAATATGCATGTGATTAAAGTGAAAATGATGGTAAATTTATCAGCATTTGGCATGACAATTGATGTGTGGATTGATATGATAAAAGATGGGGAAAAAGCGATCTTATATGGCACCTTAGGAGGAAATCAATTGATTAAAAAGTATACATGTCAAAATGGACTTCGTATCGTACTAGAAAATATTCCAACTGTTCGCTCAGTAGCAATCGGAATTTGGGTAGGTACGGGATCAAGAAATGAAACAATAGAAAATAACGGAATTTCACATTTCTTAGAACATATGTTTTTTAAAGGGACAAAAACACGTTCATCAAAAGAGATAGCTGAGAGCTTTGATAGTATCGGTGGACAAGTTAATGCGTTTACATCAAAGGAGTATACGTGTTTTTATGCGAAAGTATTGGATGATCACGCAAGTTTCGCACTTGATGTGTTAGCTGATATGTTCTTTAATTCAACATTTGATGAAGAAGAGCTAAAAAAAGAAAAGAACGTTGTATTAGAAGAAATTAAAATGTATGAAGATACTCCAGATGATATTGTTCATGATTTATTAAGTAGAGCAAGTTACGGAGAACATGCTTTGGGCTATCCAATCCTTGGTACAGAAGAGACGTTGAGCAACTTTAATAGTCATATGCTTCGTGAATATATCGATCAAGCGTATACACCGGATAATGTTGTTGTTTCGATTGCAGGAAATGTTAGCGAGGATTTCATGAAAGAAGTCGAATCATATTTTGGATCGTATAAAACAACCGGAACAAAACCTACATATGAATCACCAGCGTTCTTTAATGAGAAGGTTACGAAAAAGAAAGATACTGAACAGGCTCATTTATGCTTAGGGTTTAAAGGTTTGCAAATTGGTCATCAAGATATATATAGCTTAATTGTATTAAATAATATTCTTGGTGGAAGTATGAGTAGTCGTCTATTCCAAGACGTTCGTGAAGAGAGAGGTTTGGCTTATTCAGTCTTTTCATACCATTCCTCACACCATGATAGTGGTTTACTTACGGTTTACGCAGGTACTGCTAGTAATCAACTTAATGTTTTATATGAAACCATTGAGCAAACGTTAGAGCGTTTGAAGAATGAAGGAATTACGGAGAAAGAATTACATAATAGCAAAGAACAGATGAAAGGTGGATTAATGCTCAGTTTAGAAAGTACAAATAGTCGTATGAGTCGTAACGGTAAAAATGAGCTTATGCTAAAGCGACACCGAACATTAGATGAAATTTTAGAATCTATTTCTGCGGTCAAGCAAGAAAGTGTGTATAATATGGCACAACAAATTTTCTCTGCTAATTATTCAGCAGCGTTGATTAGTCCAGATGGACATTTGCCGACAAAACTAACATAAGGATTGAAAATACTTGCAGGCGATAGCGTTTGCAGGTATTTTTTTTATTTTTTATCGTATACCTGTACTAATGGTACAAAGATTCAATACAGGAGTTGTAAATAAAACAATTTAGGTTAAAGGAGTGGAGGGTAATGCGGTTAAGTGAAATGAGTGGAAAAGAAATTGTTGATTTGAAGAGGGGGGAACGACTAGGAGTACTCGGACATGCAGACTTTGAAATTGATGAAAATACGGGTATGATACGTTCAGTTTTAATTCCTTCTATGAAATGGTTCGGATTTCGTAAGCAAGGTGAAGAAGTAACAATTCAGTGGGAAAATATAAAAAAAATAGGTACGGATATGATTATTATTGATTTTGAAGATAAGGAATAAACACTCTCATTTGAGGGTGTTTTTATATTGAGTCGATATACATAATAAAACTTCGATGAGTGTATAACATTAACTCTAAAAATGAAAAGCCAATACATAGACAATTTCTTAAATCATTAGGACTTTAATTCCTTTCACCATTTAGCTATAAGTGACATAAGATGTGTTAGGTTCGATAGGAAACTTTATTGTTAAAGAAGGTGAACAGCGTGATGTTAACTGGTATGCAGATCGTCGTTATTGGCGGAGATGCTCGTCAGTTAGAAGTAATTAAGAAGTTAACAGAACTAGATGCGTCTATCTATCTTATAGGATTTGAACAATTGGATCACGGCTTTACCGGCGCTGTGAAAAAAGAGTTGTCAGAAATCGATTTTACAAAAGTTGATAGTATCATTTTACCTGTTCCTGGTACAAATCATGAAGGAAAAGTAGATACGGTATTTTCTAATGAAGAAATTATGTTAACGGAGGAGCTTATAAAGCTGACACCACCGCATTGTGTAGTTTTTTCGGGGATTAGTAATGTCTATCTAGATACAATTACTTCTGAACGCAATTTAGTGCAGTTATTTGAGCGAGATGATGTGGCGATCTATAATTCTATTCCAACTGTTGAAGGTGCAATTATGATGGTTATACAGCATACTGATTTCACAATTCATAACTCTAAGACTCTTGTACTAGGATTAGGGCGTGTAGGTATGTCAACTGCTCGTGCTTTTCATGCGTTAGGAGCAAATGTATACGTTGGAGCGAGGAGATCTGAACATTTGGCTCGTATTAGCGAAATGGGATTGATACCTTTTCATTTAGATGATCTTGAAACATATGCGTCTGATGCAGACACGATCTTAAATACGATTCCAGCACGCATCGTAACAGCCTCAGTTATTTCAAAGATGCCTACACATGGTTTAATTATTGATCTCGCTTCAAAGCCAGGTGGAACTGATTTTCGTTATGCTGAAAAAAGAGGTATTAAAGCATTGCTTGCACCAGGATTGCCAGGTATAGTAGCTCCAAAAACAGCTGGTAAGATTGTAGCAAATGTTATTTCCTCATTACTTCAAGAACTGAAACTAGAGCGAAAGGGGAATTAACGATGACATTAGAGAGTAAACGAATTGGGTTTGGTTTAACAGGTTCTCATTGCACATACAGCGCGGTAGTACCTCAAATTCAAAAATTAGTAGATGATGGTGTAGATGTCATCCCAGTTATCTCTAATACAGTAAAGACGACAACAACTAGATTCGGAGCTGGGGAAGATTGGATTAAAAAGATCGAAGAGATCACTTGTAATAAAGCGATTGATTCTATCGTTAGTGCGGAACCACTTGGACCTAAGTTACCGCTAGATTGTATGGTTATCGCTCCTTTAACGGGAAATTCAATGAGTAAGCTCGCAAATGCATTAACTGATTCCCCAGTATTAATGGCAGCAAAAGCGACATTACGAAACTTGAACCCTGTTGTTTTAGGAGTTTCGACCAATGACGCACTAGGGTTAAATGGACAAAATTTAATGAGACTTTTATCAACGAAAAATATATATTTCATACCATTTGGTCAAGATGACCCAGAGAAAAAACCAAACTCAATTGTGGCACAGATGGATTTATTGATGCCTACTGTTGAAGCTGCAATTGAAGGAAGACAATTCCAACCATTGCTAATCGAAAGATACCGTGGATAGAGGAAATTCAAAGGTTTTTTGTAAAGAGAACAATATTTCTTATTCTTCCCTTTCTTTCAGAAATGAATGTGATAAAATATACGTTAACTATGAAAGAGGGGAAGATATTAAACTCTTTCCCTCGACATAAAATTACTTGCTAAAGAGAAGGAGAAATTTAACATATGCAATCAAAAACATTTCATGTTGCTGTTGTTGGTGCAACAGGAGCAGTAGGACAACAAATGTTAAACATGTTAGAAGAAAGGGATTTCCCAATTTCAAAATTGAGCTTATTATCATCAGCTCGCTCAGCTGGAAAAAAACTCACGTTCAAAGGTGAAGTAGTTGAAGTACAAGAAGCAAGCCCTGAAAGTTTTGAAGGTGTAGATTTGGCGTTATTTTCAGCAGGAGGATCGGTTTCAAAGCAATTAGCTCCAGAAGCAGTAAAACGTGGGGCAATTGTTATTGATAATACGAGTGCATTTCGCATGGATCCTGAGGTACCGCTCGTAGTTCCAGAAGTGAATGAAGCGGACCTTTTTGAACATAATGGAATTATTGCAAATCCAAATTGCTCTACAATTCAAATGGTAGCGGCTCTTGAACCACTTCGTAAAGAACTAGGTTTGAACAAAGTAATTGTATCGACATATCAAGCCGTTTCAGGTGCTGGAGCTGTAGCAATTAATGAATTGAGAGATCAATCACAAGCAATGTTAAATGAGGAAGAATATACACCAGAGGTACTTCCTGTTAAGTCGGATAAGAAGCACTATCCAATTGCATTTAATGCTCTTCCTCAAATTGACCTGTTCCAAGATAACGGGTTTACATTTGAAGAAATGAAAATGATTAATGAGACGAAGAAAATTATGCATCTACCAGAACTTGAAGTAGCGGCAACTTGTGTTCGACTTCCAATTGAAATTGGTCATGCTGAATCTGTTTATGTTGAATTGGACACGAATGGAAAATCAGCACAAGATATTAAAGATATGTTAAAAAATGCACCTGGAATTGTTCTTGAAGATAATCCAAATGAGCAAGTATATCCTACACCTTTATCGTCAGCTGGTAAGAAGGAAGTGTTTGTCGGTCGTATTCGTAAAGACTTAGATAAAGATAATGCATTCCATATGTGGGTAGTATCGGATAATCTTTTAAAGGGTGCAGCTTGGAACTCAGTTCAAATTGCTGAACGCCTTATTGCATTAAATATTTTAAAATAATCATCTACATTGAAGAGGTGTCATGATGAAGATTATCGTACAAAAATTTGGCGGAACATCAGTCAAAGATGAAGAAAGTAGACACCGAGCATGTGAGCATATTGAGCGGGCAATTAATGATGGGTATAAAGTTGTAACGGTTGTATCTGCAATGGGACGGAAAGGTGCACCTTATGCTACCGATACTTTATTAAGTCTCGTGGAGCCATCTCATCTTAGTAGACGGGAACAAGACTTACTATTATCATGTGGAGAAACAATTTCTTCAGTCGTTTTCTCAAATATGTTGTTAGAAAAAGGTGTGAAGGCAACAGCTTTTACTGGTGCCAAGGCAGGCTTTCGAACGAATAGTGATTTTAATAATGCGAAGATTGTAGAAATGCAGTGTGAAGAATTGCTAGAGTCATTAAAAATACATGATGTAGTAGTCGTAGCTGGTTTTCAAGGTGCTTCTCCAAAAGGTGATATTACAACACTTGGTAGAGGGGGTAGTGACACATCAGCAGCTGCTTTAGGTGCAGCAATTGGAGCTGAGTGGGTAGATATTTTTACAGATGTAGATGGTGTCATGACGGCTGATCCTCGAATCGTTGAAAATGCACGCCCTCTATCAGTTGTTACGTATAATGAGATTTGTAATCTTGCCTATCAAGGTGCAAAGGTCATTCACCCTCGAGCAGTAGAGATTGCTATGCAAGCAAAAATTCCGCTTAGAATTCGTTCCACATATTCGCAAGCTCCTGGAACACTTGTCACGTCAATCGTAAAAGGGAAACGCGGTATAGATGTTAATGAGCGACTGATTACTGGAATTGCCCATGTAAAGGGTGTTTCACAAATTACTGTAGAAGCTAAAGATGGCCATTATGATATTCAAGCGGAAGTATTTAAGGCAATGGCACAAGAAGAAATAAGTGTTGATTTTATTAATATCTCACCTAGTGCAGTTACGTATACAGTTATGGACGTTGTAACTGAACGTGCCATACGTATTCTGGAAGGATTAGGTTATGAACCGAAAGTCATTCGAGACTGTGCGAAGGTATCAGCTGTTGGTGCGGGTATGACTGGTGTACCAGGTGTAACTGCAAAGATCGTTAATGCACTTTCAAATGAGGGAGTATCGATTCTTCAATCTGCCGATTCACATACTACTATTTGGGTGCTTGTGAAAGAAGTTGAAATGGTTCTTGCAGTTAATGCTCTCCATCAAGCATTTCAATTGGAAAAAGATATAGAGGTTGTAGAACATCCGCTTCATTAACTTTTATGTAAATTGTGATAGTGTTAATGCAACGGAAACTTTTTTGTGTTGCAGTTAATCTGTCATTGAGTAAAGAAAGGAGAGGATAACAATGGATTTTGGAACGATTGGTACGGCGATGGTCACACCATTTGATAATAAAGGAAATATTGACTTTGCGAAAACGACGAAGCTAGTCGAATATTTAATACAAAATGGAACGACATCATTAATTGTTGCAGGTACGACAGGTGAATCGCCTACGTTATCTACTGAAGAAAAAATTGCATTGTATCAGCACGTGGTGAAAGTCGTGAATGGTCGAATACCAGTAGTAGCTGGGACAGGTTCAAACAATACACGTGCCTCAATCCATCTTTCTAAAAAAGCTGAAGAGGTAGGCGTAGATGCGATTATGCTCGTCGTACCTTATTATAATAAACCGAGCCAACAAGGTATGTACGAGCATTTTAAAGCAGTTGCCGATGCGGTTAAGTTGCCTGTAATGTTGTACAATATTCCAGGTCGTTCATGTGTAAATATGTCAGTTGACACGATCGTTCAACTTTCAGAAGTTGAAAATATCGTAGCTGTAAAAGAGGCAAGTGGTGATCTGAATGCGATAACAGAAATCATCTCAAGAACACCTTCTGATTTTACCTTGTATAGTGGAGATGATAGTTTGACACTTCCAATATTAGCGATTGGTGGAAGAGGTATTATCTCTGTTAGTTCACATGTGATTGGAAATGAGATGAGTGAGATGATCGCAAGCTTCCAACAAGGAGATAACGAGAGAGCAGCAACGTTGCATCAAGATCTGCTCCCTATCATGAAAGCGATGTTTATCGCTCCTAACCCAGCACCAGTAAAAACAAGTTTACAAATTTGTGGTTTAGATGTCGGTTCTGTCCGTCTGCCCCTTACTTCAATCACGCAAGAGCAGCGAACGCTTCTAGTGGATCTTTTGCAACACAATCAAAAAGGATCAGTCCTCTAATGGATTGATCTTTTTTTTATGAAAATAATATAATTCACGTTCTAATAAGAGCACTTTTGTTCGTTCTAATGGAGCCTCAATTTGAATATGAAGCATTACCTGTAACACATAGCATACATATTTATATAGTTTGCAAAGAAATTATGATAAAATTTGTTAACATTTTTTATATCACAAGTAAAAGCATGTTTGAATTACCTTGTTTTCTCTTTCTTCACTGCGGTATAATATCTATAAGTGACTTAGTACGGATTGAAAACTGAATAACAGGAGGAAATATACGTGTTAAAGAGAGAGAGAGAAGATAAAGTTAAAGTATTTGCCCTTGGGGGACTCGGTGAAATTGGGAAAGATTTATATGTACTTGAATATGGTTCGGATATTTTTGTATTAGATGCAGGAATGAAGTTTCCAGAAGATGAGATGTTCGGAGTTGATAAAGTTATTCCTGACTTTACATATTTGCTTGAAAATCAACGTCGTATTAAAGGGATTTTCTTAACGCAAGGTCACGAAGACCATATGGGTGCTTTACCATATATGTTGCAAAAGCTTGATGCGCCAGTATATGGAACACGTTTAACTTTAGGACTTGTTATCGATAAGCTGAAAGAAGAGAATGTAACGAAACGTGTCAAACTTAAACAAGTTGATGAACATACGAAACTAAATTTTGAAGATGTCACTGTGAGCTTTTTCCGTACAACTCACAATATTTCTGATTCTGTTGGTATATGTGTTGATACACCTCAAGGTGCTATCGTCTATACAGGTGATTTTAAATTTGATCAAACACCAGTAGATCTAAAAGGACCAAATTATGCAAGATTAGCTGAAATTGGAAAAAAAGGTGTCTTGTGTCTACTTTCTGATAGTACAAATGCTGACAAACCAGGATTTAGTTTATCAGAATCTGTTGCAGCAAGTGCGTTGTTAGATGCATTTACAGATGCAGAGAGTAGGGTTCTTGTTGCTTGTTTTTCAACAAATCTTTATCGTATTCAACAAGTAGTTGATGCATCTGTACAAACACGTCGCAAAATTGTGATCGCAGGTAAATCAATGGAAAAAACAGTCTCATTAGCCCAAAATCTTGGTTATTTGCGTGCGCCCAAAAATATCTTTGTATCGATAGAAGAACTTTCTAAGTTACCAAATGAGAAGATAGCAATTTTGACAAGTGGTCATCAAGGTGAACCATTGAAAGCTTTATCTAAAATTGTTACAGGTGCTGACCGTCAAATTAGCATTCAAGAAAATGATACTGTTATCATTGCTGCACATGCAGTAGCGGGAACAGATTCT